>CABSYS010000268.1:0-2624 GCA_902482045.1 uncultured Collinsella sp. | reverse complement strand
CACAACCTGTCCCCATTTCTCAGCCGGGGGGCGGCACGTCACACGGCGCGCCACCCCCCGGCCTTTTTGTGCAGGTCGGAAGCCGTTTGTCTCAATCTGTAACATCTAGCCGAGTTTTTTGGTCCTAGCTGTTACAGATCGAGACAAACGGAGTAGGACCTAACCCCGTATGTCCCTAACAGTCGAGCGTTCGACCAGCGTACTCGGCACATGAATCGCCTCGATAGACGAGCTCTCTCCAATCGCCGCCTCAAACGCAAGCTTACCGACACCGCGCAAATCAAATCGCAGCGTCGTCAGCCGATTGTGAGGAACAAGTCCCTCGAGTGCGTCGTCGATACCAACCACGCTCACGTCGTCGGGCACGGACAGGCCCGCGTTCTCGAGCGCGGCGATAACGCCCAGCGCCATCTGGTCATTTGCCGCAAGCACGGCAGTCGGCGCCTGCGACCCGCCGGCAAGCACCTCGGCCGCAATCCGCTCGCCCATGGCGTACCCACTGTCCGCACTCCAATCGCCACGCAGCATCGGAGCGGCATCGACATGAGCACGACCCAGCGTATCGCGCCAACCGGCCTCACGAAAACGCGAGGAAATCGAGTTTTCCGGACCCGCCACAAACCGCATATTCGAGTGACCATGTTCCAGCAGATAATTGGTCAACAGCTCGCACGAACCATACTGGTCGGAGTCGATCGTCGTGCAGCGCGGATGCGCATACATGGACAGGATGACCGTTCGCACTCCCGGCTGGGGAACAAACTCCTCAAAATCGGGAGCCATGCGGTTCATGTTGAGAATCATGCCGTCGACGGGTCGCTCGACCATGCGGCGCGAGGCATCGGCAAGTGCATAGGGCTTGTCGCCGCCCATCTCGATCATAGTGACGGCAAAATCGTGCTCGCGCGCCGCTTGCATGATACCCTCGAGCGTCGCCAGGTTACCGACACGTGTGATGTTGTACATGCACAGGCCAATAGAACGATACGACCCGCCGCGCAACGCCGCTCCAGCAAAATTGGGACGAAAGCCCAGCTCTTCCATGGCGGCCAGCACACGCTTGCGCGTCTTTTCCGTCACGTTGGGCATACCGTTGACCACGCGAGACACAGTCTGGCGGCTCACGCCAGCGAGCGCCGCAACCTCTGCCGCGCTCGCCGAACGACCATTCCTTGTCTGCTGATCCATGCCTTCCACGCTAACCTGCTTCCCAACTATTCCCCGCGCCCATGGCGCATCGTACATACATTGATAACGTGCTCATGATACCCGAGCCATATACCACAACATGAAAACTTCTGTCAATCAAAACCGCTTACCGAACAAATACAACCGTTCGCGGCTGTTTGAAGTTGTTTTGTTTCTATACATCCCAGCCGGATGTTAACGTGCTCATTGTCAAATGTTCACGTGCTCATTTTGGTTCTAATCATTTTAAGATAGTGTTTATCGGGCTTTTTCACCGCTGAACGCTAACCAGGGAGCCTCCTGAGCGCAAACGCACAATATCGAACAGCGAGACGAGAGGGTGTATGCATATGTCTTTGCTAAACCGCGTACAGCAGCTGCCGAAGGGCTTTGTTTGGGGCGCCGCAACCGCCGCGTACCAAACGGAAGGTTCCACGAAGGTGGCAGGCAAGGGTAAGACCATGTGGGACGATTACCTTGTCGCCCAGGGTCGCTTTTTGCCCGACCCGGCCAGTGATTTCTACAACCGCTACGAGGAGGATATCCGCCTTTCTGCCGAGCATGGACTCAACGCCATTCGTGTGTCCATCGCCTGGACCCGCATCTTCCCCAACGGCGACGATGCCGAACCCCTCGCCGAGGGCGTTAAGCACTACCACGAGCTGTTCGCCTGCTGCAAAAAGTATGGCGTCGAGCCCTATGTGTCCCTGCATCACTTTGACTCCCCCGCCGCCCTGTTCAACCAGGGCGACTGGCTCAACCGCAAGACCGTCGACGCCTATGTGCGCTATGCCGAGTTCTGCTTCCGCGAGTTCCGCGAGGTCAAGAATTGGTTCACCATCAACGAGCTCATCAGTCTCTCGCACTCCCAATACATCCAAGGCAACTTCCCGCCCAACCATCACTTTGATGTGACGAGCGGCATCCAGAGCCAGCACAACGAGCTCGTTGCCCACGCCCGCGCCGTCAACCTGTATAAGGATCTTGACGAGACCGAGCACCTGGGCGGACGCATTGGCATGGTCAACGTCCTGACGCCGGCATATCCTGCTACCGACTCGCCCGCCGACCAGCACGCCGCCGACCTGTACAACGCCTTCTACACCGACTTCATCATGGACGGCGCCTTCCTGGGTCACTACTCCGCGCGCACCCTCTCACTCATCAACGAGATTCTGCGTGCCAACAACGCCACACTTACGGTTGAGGACAGCGACATGGAGGAGCTCGCCAAGGCGGCGCCCCGCAACGATATGTTCGGCCTCAACTACTATCAGTCGGCGTTTATCGCCGCCTACGATGGCGAGTCCACCAACAGCTTTAACGACACCGGAGACAAGGGCACCTCGTGCTTTAAGTTTAAGGGCGTCGGGCAGCAGGTCGATATGCCTGTCTCTTATACACATCTCCGAGCCCACGAGACATGCGCAGATCTC
>CABSYS010000267.1:0-2624 GCA_902482045.1 uncultured Collinsella sp. | reverse complement strand
CAGCGTCAGATGTGTATAAGAGACAGATACTATTGCGCCAACGACCGGTAAGGCACCCGCTGTCATGGAAAGTGGCGTCGCGACGAACGAATGATATGCACAACGCCTCCATGGCTTGCCCTAAACAAGAAAGGCCCCCAGCCACCGCGTGGCTGGAGGCCTCTTATCGCTCCGAGAAAGCTCGCTAGTCCCGCTTAAACAGATCCCTCGTGTACACCTTGTCCGCCACGTCCGCGAGCTCGTCGCTCCAGCGGTTGGCGACGATAACGTCGCAGCCGGCCTTGAAGGCCTCAAGGTCGTGGGTCACCTCGGAGCCGAAGAACTCCGGCGCGTCCAGCGTGGGCTCGTAGACCACCACGGGCACGCCCTTGGCCTTAACGCGCTTCATGACGCCCTGGATGGAGCTCGCGCGGAAGTTGTCGGAGTTGGACTTCATCGTCAAGCGGTACACGCCCACGACCGGCTTCTCCTTGCCGGCGTACACGCGGTCCCAGACCATCTGCAGCACCTCGTCGGCGACGAAGTCCTTGCGGGTGCGGTTGGCCTCGACGATGGCCTCGATCAGGTTCTGCGGAACGTCCCTGTAGTTGGCGAGCAGCTGCTTGGTGTCCTTGGGCAGGCAGTAGCCGCCGTAGCCAAAGCTGGGGTTGTTGTAGTGGCTGCCGATGCGCGGCTCCAGGCACACGCCGTCGATGACGTCGCGGGTGTTGAGGCCTCGCACCTCGCAGTAGGTGTCGAGCTCGTTGAAGTAGGCCACGCGCAGCGCCAGGTAGGTGTTGGCGAAGAGCTTCACGGCCTCGGCCTCGGTGGTGCCCAGCACGAGCTCGGGGATGCCTTTGGAGCCGTCGGCGTTCAAGCGCTCCAGCTCGGCGGGGTCGGCGCCCTGAGCGAGCAGGCCGGCGAACTTCTCGGCGGCCGCGACGGCCTCGTCGTCGTCCTTGGGCGCGCCAACCACGATGCGGCTGGGGTGCAGGTTGTCGTAGAGAGCTTTGCTCTCGCGCAGGAACTCCGGGCTGAAGAAGATCTTGCTGTCGCCCAGCCTCTCGCGCAGGCCCGCGGTGTAGCCCACGGGGATGGTCGACTTGATGACGATCCAGGCGTCCGGGTTCACCGAGCGCACGGCGGCGATGGCGGCCTCGACGGAGCTCGTGTCGAAGAAGTTCCTGTCGCTGTCGTAGTTGGTGGGCGTGGCGACGACGGCGTAGTCGGCGCCCGTGTAGGCCTCCGCAACATCCACGGTGGCGTGCAGGTCGAGCTCGCGCTCCCCCGCCTTGGCCTCCGCCAGGAAGCGCTCGATCTCGTCGTCCTGGATGGGCGATACGTAGTTGTTGATCTTCTCAACCTTCTCGGGCACGATGTCCAGCGCGTGCACCTCGTTGTGCTGCGAGAGCAGGACGGCGAGGGACAGGCCGACGTAGCCGGTACCGGCGACAGCGATCTTCATTTTCTTCTCCGATTCAAATCGGTTGTTTAAGCTGGTCATTTAGCACGCACCCTTGCCGGTGATGACCTCGATCACTGTGAGGACGACGATCTTGAGGTCGGTGATGACGCCTCGGTTGGCGATGTACTCCAGGTCTCGGCGTACCATGCCGTCGAACCCGGTCGAATTGCGCTCCGTCACCTGCCACCAGCCGGTGATCCCGGGCTTCACGGCCAGGCGCTGCAGGTCGTACTCCGTGTACTCCACGACCTCGTTGGGCAGCGGCGGGCGCGGGCCCACGACGGACATCTGGCCCAGGAATACGTTGAGGAACTGCGGGAACTCGTCGATGGAGTGCTTGCGGATGAACCTGCCGATCTTGGTGACGCGGGGGTCGTCCTTCATCTTGAACATGGCGCCGGCGATCTCGTTCTGCCCCTTGAGCTCGGCGAGGCGCTCGTCGGCGTCTTTGTACATGCTGCGGAACTTCCACATGCGGAAGGTGGACAGCCTGCCGTCGCGGTGGGTCTGGCCCACGCGGATCTGGCTGTAGAACGGGTTGCCCTCGCTCTCCAGGCGGATGGCCGCGGCGAGCACCATGCTCGGCACGGCGATGACGGCCAGCACGCAGCCGCTGAACACGATGTCGAAGGCGCGCTTGACGGTGCGGTAGGCCAGGCGCGTGCGGTCCCAGTCCTTCACGGCCTGCATGGCCTTGAAGCGCATGCTCACGTCGCCGCCATTCATGGCCTGGGCAACAAGAGTGGCCCCCACCGGCGCGTTTTGCCCTGTCACTTCTTTACTAGTCAAGTTCAAATCCACGTCCCTGATTCCAGGGATCCCCCAATCGATGAATTCAAATTGCGAATGAATTGCCAGTGCGACGTCCCCTTACGTCTTACTGGGCACGTCCAACGGAAGCAGCTCCCTGAAAGCGGAGTCGCCTTCGCCCACGTCTACCAGGCACCAGCGCTTATGACGGTCGATCTTCTTTACGCGGGCCTCCTGCCCCACCAAGGGCCCCTGCTCTATGTGCAGCACGCCGTCTTCTATGCGGGCGACGCTGTTGCGCACCACGCCGCCGTCGTCGAGCACACTGCGATACCAGTCCTGCGCATCGTCCGGCATGGGCGCATAGGCCTGTTCCCTGCTGCCGGCAATGCGGCAGCCAAAGCTCAACTGGGCCAAAGCTTTATCGAGT
>CABSYS010000266.1:0-2645 GCA_902482045.1 uncultured Collinsella sp. | reverse complement strand
GTTCCTCACGCGAATCGCGCACCGCCAGCTCACTCGTCAGCTTGGCACGCGCCTCATCACGCTCACGCTCCGCCGCGGCGACCGCCTCCGATAGGTTCATTTTGGCCGTCAGCTCCTGTTCGCGCAGCTGGGCACGCAGGCCCTCGGCCTCTTGCTCGGACCGAGCCTTTGCGGCGGAAAACTTCTCTTGTACCTTCGCGCGGTAATCAGCAAGCGCGCGCTCGCCCTCGCTGCGAGCGGCATCGAGCTCACGCTGTGACTCGGCCGCAGCAGCGGCAAGCGCCATCTCCTGAGCCTTGTCCGCCGCGGCAAGCCTGGCCTGCAGCTCGGCAATCTGGGCATCACGTGCAGCTAAATCGTTTTGAGCAGCATTGCGCGCCGAAGCCTCGGCAAGCTTGGCTTCGTCATCCTTGCGTCCCAGCTGCGCACGCAAATTGTCAATCTCGCGCTGAAGCTCGGCATTCTCCTTTTGAGCGTCGGCGCGGGCCTCAACCGCCGCGCGCTGGCTTGCACTCTCGCGCTCCGTGGCAGCACCCTCGAGCTTGGCGCGCAGCTCGGCAAGCTCGGCATCGCGCTTGGCCACTTCTTGCGCCAGCTGCTGGGCCGCAGCATTCTTCTGCTCGACAAGCTGAGCGTTGCGCTGAGACTCTGCCTCTTGCAAGGCGGCCGTCGAACGCGAGCGCTCAAGTTCCAGCGCCTGCTCGCCCTCGCGCTGGACTGCCTTCACACGCTCATCCAGGTCGCGCGAAAACTCGGCATTGCGCACTTGCTTGACGATATCCGCATAGCCAGACGCGTCGACCTTAAAAACTTCGCCACAATGCGGGCACTTGATCTCGTTCATAGCAGCTCCTCGATGGACGCAAATTTCAACCGCCTACACTCTACCGCGCCGCACGGACAAAAAGGGCGCCGCCGCCATAATGGCAACGGCGCCAGAACCACCACAAAGGTGCCTGTCCCCTTTGTGGTGGTTCGAGCATTACAGTCCAAAGAAGCCCAGGATTTGATCCCGGCTTACGGGCTTGTACTCGTTGGCATCGAGACCGACATCGTAGCGAAAGATAGGGCGCTCGCGATCGCGGTTGCGTGCGTTGGTGCGGTCTCCCCTGCTGTGGATATGTCCGTGCAGCATGATGGCACCACGCGCCTTGCCATTCCAGCTAAGCATGGGGTAGTGGCTCATAACCAGACGATGGCCCTTGGCATAGCCGGGGGCAATCTCCAGATAATCACGCACGTCTTCCCAAATTTGCGGCACGTCGGGATCTTCCCAATCGCCGTCATGGTTACCACGGATGAGCGTCACGTTTTGGCAGGCAATACGCTCGCGCAGGCGCACCGCCTCCGCCAGGGGCAAACGATAGGTAAAGTCACCCAGAATGTAGAGACGGTCATCCACAGCCACGCACTCATTGATGGCATCGATGACCTTGCGATTCATCTCATCGACCGAGCCAAACGGCCGGTCCATGTCGTGCAAGATATTCGTATCGCCCAGGTGCAGGTCGGCGGTAAACCACATCATCGTCTCTGTCCTCATTTCGCAACGTGTCTAACACGTGCCTAGTATACAGACGCTTTGGCGCGTCGGTTAGCCAAAGAGCCCGCCGAACAGACCTCGGCGGCGTTTGTCTTTCTTTTTCGACGCGTCACCCTGGGCGTTCTTGTCCTGCCGCTTCTTACGATCCTGCTCCAGCTCATCATCGTCGAGCAGCATATCCCACTCAAACGGATCATCTGTCAAATCGAACAGGTCATCGTCATCAAACATGGCAGCCCCCCTTACCGACTAGCGGGCATCCACCACATAGAGGCCAACGCGCACCTGGTGCCACGGGCTACGCTCGGGGGCAACCTGCTGCACGCGCGCCTCAAATACGTCCTCGTGGCCGTAATACATCATCAAGGACAGCGGGCCGACCTCGTTTCCCGGAACATAACCGAGCTTGGTGTTGCCGTAGTAGATCGCAACTGCCTCGGGGTCATGGGGATTATCGCGCTCGGCACACAGCGTCAGCTTATCGCCCGCTTTAATATCGCCTAGGACCAAAGCGCCGTCGGCATATTGAAATCCTGCAATATGAAACGACAGAAGCACACGTGAAGGCTCGTACATGGCAGCTCCTCTAACGGCCGGATAAACCGGCGCTTAACCTTATTGAGAAGTCTACGAGCCCGTACGGACACAGATTCACCCGCCCGCACCTTTCAACCATTTGCCGCAACGCTTGCGAGACAGAGCGCTTGCAGATAAGATAGAGGCACGGATGGCACCCGTTGCAGCGGGTCTTGCCAACTCCGATACACGTTTTCATCGTGAGAAGTGGCCGTCTTCGCTTACGCGGGGGCGGCTATTTCATTCGGCCGATAAACAGGCCGAGTTCGATAGCCGCGATTAACAACGCCAGTAACGAAATAACATCGCTTACGTTCATACCAATTCCCTTCTAAAGGGAGTTGGCCCATCCGTACCCCATAGCAGTAGTCTAACGTAAATGGCGGGTAATAGGAACACTTGTTCGTATTACCCGCCATTTCCTAATGCACGAACATGCGCACGAACTTGTGCTTCCAGCTTGCGTAGGGGGCATAGCGGAATGGCACGTCCAGCCACGTTGCCTTGTTCACGATGCTCTTCTTGT
>CABSYS010000265.1:0-2651 GCA_902482045.1 uncultured Collinsella sp. | reverse complement strand
GGCCATGGGCAGTGCGGGTGAGGGCGGCTATGTCGAGCTCAAGGTCGACGTCTCGTATCGATCGCGTCCCGAATGGCTGGAGGGAGATTATGATTCATGGATTGCTGCATGGGATTAGGCGCTGCCTGCTGCGGGTGACGCAAGGGTTTGCGGCCCGCCGTCGACCAGGCGCTCGCCGCAAGCGGGGCGGCTTTATGGGCCGTGCCGGTATCGACTTGTTTATCGAAGACGGTGCCTATACCACGCTCTCCTCTGCGGTTGTCATTCTGGTGGTGCTTACGCTGCTGTTTTCGTCGACCGCGGCGATATGGAGCATGTCGCGCGCCGGAGATACCCAGGTGGCGGCCGATAGCGGTGCCCTGGCGGGCGCCAACGTGGTGTCGTCCTATCACACAGCTGCCACGGTGGTGGATGCGAGCATTTTGAGTTTGGGCCTGGCGGGGTTTGCCACGATCGGAACCGGCTTGGTTGCTATTCTCATTCCGGGCGCCGAGGTTGTCGGCAGCGATATCATCGATACGGGAACCCAGATCATTAAAACACGCAACAAGTTTGCCAAAAGCGCGGCAAAGGGCCTGCAAAAGATTGAGACCGCCTTGCCGTACCTGGTTGCCGCGCGCGCCATGCAGGCAGTATCGGCGCAGGATACCGACGGCGTGACCTATACCGGTACGGCGCTTGCCGTGCCCAGGACATCCGAGTCGGATTTTGTTGCGCTTGAAGGATCAGAAATCTCGACCGATGCCATTGAAGATGCGTCGGAAGATCTGGAGCGCGCGGCCGAGGAGCTACAAAAAGCATCGGAGGAGACGGCGAAGGCCAAAGAGCGCGCCTGGCTAGCGGATTGCGGTGGATCGGATAAAGGTTCGGTCGGCAGCTGTTCGTGTATGTGGGAGCGCGCAAAAAGTCTAACGGATCTCTCCGGTGTTCAAAATCCGCATTACTCATCGAGCGTTACGTGGGAGCCTCAAGTTGCCCTTGATCGCGCGAAGGACTACTACCATTGGCGTCTGGCAAATGAGAAGCCCCAAGGCTCGAGTGTCGAGATGAAGGCAGAGTCTGCGGCGCGTAAGGCGTTCTATACCTATGCAAGCGCGGAGGTCGATCGGGCATATATAACCGAGAACGGAGACAGGGTTTCCTCTTATATTCCGCTGCTGCCGCGCAACTCTGATGAGGTTCGGGCGACGGAACTCTATACCGATGCGGTGTGGCCGACGAGCGTGAACGATGACAAGGCGTATTTGCATTACGGGACGACCTGCCCTAACTATAAGAAAGGAACGCCGAGCGGATTTGCTTCGGTTGCCGATTACGATGGACAGGATAAATGCAGCAAATGCCATTTTGGCGTTTCGGCGCTTGGTGCTGTTGCGGCGCCTTCAACCTCTATCGAAAACGGCTTCGAGTATCACTTTGACAAGTT
Organism: uncultured Collinsella sp.; assembly: GCA_902482045.1. Classification (GTDB taxonomy): domain Bacteria; phylum Actinomycetota; class Coriobacteriia; order Coriobacteriales; family Coriobacteriaceae; genus Collinsella. The sequence continues at coordinate 1,225 of CABSYS010000265.1, read as the reverse complement.
TAAAGACGCCCTGGAGGACTACGTCGACTGTCGTAACAAGGAGCTTGAGCTCGAGCGTCAGACTGAGGACGAAGCCGACCGTGCGGGCAATGCGTTCGATACCGCCATCAAAGAACTTTCCGGTGAGCGCCCGCGCATTGCCCCGCCCGGTCGCAACGGCGTGGTCGCCTTTGCGGTCTCGGGCGCCATCTCCAGTCCCGACGAGCTCAACTCTTCGTTTAACACGGCGGTTGAGCTTGGCGATCGTGGTGCAATTTCTGCTGCAGTGCTCGCGCCCGATGATGCGACGGCACAAAATAACGTTCTCTCGCGGTTTTTCTCGACGCTGGAGGAGCGTTCGGGCGGCGTTGCCGGCGTGCTCGATGGCGTTATGGATGTTTGGGGCCGCCTGCTTGTGGGGTACGGAGACATCCAGGGTGCGGCCGACGAGCTTATGGGAGAGCTGATCGGTGGCTTGGGAGGGAGTAGCGGCGCGTTAGGCTCCATCGCGTCCTGGCTCGGTGACACCGTTTCGTCCTCCGTGGCGGCGCTGGGGCTCGAACCGTGCGATTTGCGTCTGCGAAAACCGGTGCTGACCGATACCGCCAATGTCATCAAAAGTCCGGGGTCCGATATCGTGGGCATCTCCAAAACTCAAGATACCCTGCGAAAAATCCCCTTGGGCGTGACTGACCCCAAGGCACTTTGCGAGGCCTTGGAATATCACGTCGAGCGCACCATCAGCGGTGCGGTGTTCACGCTTGCGGAGATCCCGCTGCCCGGCGGCGGCTCCATCCCGCTCACTGTCGATGTTGCCACGCTGGTGGGAGCTTTTGGCGGTGGGTCGTAATGGGCATTCGCACGGGCTTGCGCGAGGAGCGTGCCCAGGCGACGGTCGAGATGGCCGCGGTCACGCCTGTCCTGCTCGTGCTGGCTCTCATTGTGTACAACGTCATGATCTTTGCCGGCGCGGCCGCGCGCTTCGACCGCGTGGTGCCCGACATCGTGCTGGCACACGCTGTGGCGCCGGGCGGGGAGGGTGACGAGAGCTCCGTTGACGCTTCCGCGACCGTTCAAACTCAGATTCAGGATGCCATGGAGGGATATGACCTACAGGTCGAGGTCTCGAGCGAGCAAGGCACGGAGTCATCGGATGGCGGCCTGCTCTCTCTTTCTGGCACGTTTAGGACCTATACCTGCACCATGCACCTGTCTCTTATACACATCTCCGAGCCCACGAGACATG
>CABSYS010000264.1:0-2674 GCA_902482045.1 uncultured Collinsella sp. | reverse complement strand
TACACCTATTAAGTCGTCGGCAGCGTCAGATGTGTATAAGAGACAGGCTTAATACCGGACACCGGATCAAACGTGACCACGTCCTCGATAAGGGAGCCGATCCACTCGGTCCGCGTACCCGCGTTCATGGACACGGCGCCACCGACCGAACCGGGAATACCGACCGCGAACTCAAGGCCCGAAAGCCCGCGCGACAAGGCGTCGTTGACCAAACGCGCGAACATCACGCCCGCACCAACGGTCAGCGTGCAGCCGTCCTCGGCAACAACCGTGCGCTGAAACTCACGTCCCAGCGAAATGACGGCGCCGCGATAACCGGCATCGGCAACCAACAGGTTGGACCCCTTGCCGATAATCACCCACGGCACCTGCTCGCGATCAAGCACCGCCACGGCGCGACGCAGGGCATGGTAGCTATGGCACGTCACAAAGAGGTCGGCCTTGCCGCCGATACGATAGCTTGTATGGCGTGCAAGACGTTCGTCCTCGACCACGTCCGTGTCGATCATGCCCGAAAGCGCCATGACGGCGTTAAACAGACCCATGGGGTTTAAGCGTCTTTCTTGGCAGTCAAATACTCGATAAACTCGGGGCCGACGGTCGTAACGTCACCGGCACCCATAGTGAGCAGCAAGTCGCCCTCGCCCATCATCTGCTCGAGCTCCTGATTGAGCTCAAGACGGCTGGAGCAGTACACGACCTCCTTGCCAGGATGCTTGGCGCGCACGGTATCGGCGAGCATCTTAGAGGTAACACCCGGAATGGGCATCTCGCCAGCCGAGAACACATCAATCAGCAGCAGTTTATCGGCATTGGCAAATGCATCGGCAAAGTCGTCGCACAGGGCCTGCAGACGCGAATAGCGGTGCGGTTGGAACACGACGTCGACATGTTTGTAGCCCAGCGAAGAGGCAGCAGCGAGCGTCGCCTTGATCTCGGTGGGATGATGGCCGTAATCGTCAACCACCGTGATGCCGTCGATATCGCCCACGTGGGTAAAGCGACGGCGAACGCCCTCAAAACTCGAAAGTGCCTTAGCGGCGGCGTCGATATCGAGACCCAGGACATGGGCGACGGTCAAGACGGCCGTGGCGTTGAGCATGTTGTGACGACCGGGGTTGCTCTTAATCTCGACAGCGTGCTCGGTGCCGTCCTCAAAGCGAACGATAAAGTCGCTCTGGATGCCCTTGACATCCGGATGTACGCAGACGATATCGTTGTTCTCGGCAAAGCCATAGGAAAGCACATGACGGCCCGTCGACTTGGCGAGCTCGACCAGATGCGGATCCTCGCCGCAAACGATGACGGTGCCGTCCTCGCCCACCAGCCCCATAAACTTAGCAAAGGTGGCCTCGATCTCCTCGATGCCCGAGTAGTGATCGAGATGGTCGGCCTCGACGTTGGTCACGATGACCACGTTGGGGTTCAGGAACAGGAACGAGCTGTCGGACTCGTCGGCCTCGGCGACAAAGTAGTCACCCGAGCCGTTCTTGCCGTTGGTGTCGTAGCCCTCGACGATGCCGCCGATTAAAAAGCTGGGGTCCAGACCCATGCGATCGAGCATCGTAGCGCACATCGAAGACGTCGTGGTCTTGCCGTGCGTGCCGGCAACGGCGACGGTGGTGTAGCCGTGGCCCAGAGCCGAGAGCATCTTGGCACGGGGCCACACGGGAATACCGAGCTCGCGGGCACGCACGAGCTCGGGGTTGGACTCGGGAATAGCGGTGGAGACCACAACCACGTCGGGCTTGACCTCGTCGATCGTCGCAGCCTCGTGGCCCACGTGGACCTTCACGCCGGCGCGGGTAAGCTGGCGAATATAGCGCGACGTCTTAAGGTCGGAACCGGTAACGGTATAACCGCGCTCGTGCAGGACGAGAGCGATACCGCTCATGCCGGCGCCGCCGATACCGATAAAGTGGGCGCTCTTGAACTCGGGCGCGGAGGTTGCAGTCTGGGAATCAGCCATGTGCTCGTGTACTCCTTGCGTAAACACTGCCTGTAACCCGTTAACTGTACCGCACCTACCGCATCCGCGCGAGGGCGACCGGCGATATCCCGTCTAACTAACGCAATCCCTCTACCGCATCGGCCAAAAGTGCGGCGGCACGGTCCTGGGCCAAGCCACGCGCCGCCTGACGCATGGCATCACGCGCCGCAGCGTCATCAATCAGGTGCAGCAGCTCGTCGGCAAAGGCAGGGGCATCGATATCGGCATCGGCGCAAAGCACGCCGGCACCGGCATCGACCAGGTAACGGGCATTCGTGGTCTGGTGGTCGGCCGTCGCGTGCGGATACGGCACGAGCACCGAGGGCACGGCAAGCGCGGCGATCTCGGCCACGCTCGAAGCACCGGAACGCGAGAGCACCAGATCGGCCGCAGCCAGCATATCGCCCATGTTGTCGATGTAGGGCTGGACACGATAGCGCTTCGCCTCCTCGGGCGTCAGCGCCAAAACGCGCTCGGTCTCCTCAAAGCCGTCGGCACCCGTCGAATGCAAAATATAGAGATTCTCGCGGGTCAGCAGCTCACTCTTGAGCGAGGCAACGCGCTCGTTGAGATGCTGAGCACCGAGTGAACCACCAAAGACGAGCAGAAGCGTCGCGTCCTCGGGCACCCCGAGCGCTGTCTCTTATACACATCTGACGCTGCCGACGACTTAATAGGTGTAGA
>CABSYS010000263.1:0-2682 GCA_902482045.1 uncultured Collinsella sp. | reverse complement strand
GATCTACACCTATTAAGTCGTCGGCAGCGTCAGATGTGTATAAGAGACAGGCCGTTGCCGCCGTCCACGCGGTACAGGTCCAGCGCGCAGACCACGTTGGTCACGGCATTTGCAAACCCGTTAACGGGGTTGGCCGGGTCACGGTCGAGCGAAAGCAGCGCGAGGATCACCTGGGCATTGGCCTCGGCAGAACCGAAATCACAGGTGCCCGCGCTCATCTTGCCCTTGAGGTAGGAGAGGCCGTTCTCGATGGCAGCATCGACCTTGGTGTCGCCCTCATAGGGCGCCACGGCCTGGATCGCCATGGCCGTCAGGTCCACGTCGCCCAAACGCGTACCCTCCACGGCGTCGTCGCTGCCGAGAAGCTCGCAGACGGCGTTCGCGAGGCTCGCGCGCGTCCAGGCAGAACCGGCGGGTACATCCGAGCCGCTCGCATTAAGCGCCATCAGCGCAAAGATCTTCTCGTTGGCGCGCGTCATATCGGTGCGGCTGCAGATGAGCTCGACCAGGTTGACGCCGTCATAGTCGGTGATGTCCTCGCCGATGGCGGAGAGGGCCAGCGCCACACGCTCGGTCTCAGTCAGAGCGCAGGTCGCACTCCCCCACTCGGCCTTGTGCTTGGCCAGCGATGCGCGGTAGTTGTCGAGCAGCTTGGAATCGATCTTGCGGCCCGCCTTGGCAAAGTCGTAGATCTCCCACTCGTCGCCGTACTGGAAGGCGTCGGAGCTGCGGCGCACGTCGATGAACGCAGCGGCAGCATCGATGCCCGCCGAGGCGGACTCACTCGTGGCGGGGCTCGCGGCCACACCGGCCACGGTGATGGTAAGCGTCACGGGCTCGGCACCGGCGGTCGTGTCCACCGGCGTACCCGTCGCAACCACCGTGCCGGCCGAAAGCGCAGTCACCGTGTAGTCACTCGAGGCCACGTACAGGCCGTCATCGGGAGCGCCGTCGACGTGCTTCCAGGCGCCCTTCTCGATGCGGTCGATGCCCACGATACCCGAGGCGTCCTTGCCGTCGAGCGTCTTGAACGTCCAGGTGAGGCCGGGCTCGGTCACGCTCCAGCCGTCCGCGTCGTTTTTACCGGTAAAGGTCAGGTCGAGCTTTTGCGCCGAGCCGGCCTTGAGGTAGAGGCTGTCCGTGCCGGCCGTCACGCTCGCAAGCGGATTTTGGTAAGCATAAGTCACGTCGCACGACGCGCTGATGACCTTGCCATCGGCGTCCGTGTCGGGCAGCGTCGCGGTAAACGTGGTGGTGCCAGCCTTGTACACCGTGTAGCCGATCTCGCCCGCGGTGGCGTAGGCCGCCACGGCAGGATCGCTGCTCGTCACGGTAAAGTTGTCGCGGTTGGTGGCGTTGTCGGGCGCCACCACCGGGCGTGCGTGATCGGTCAAAAACGCGCCGCGCTCGGAGAGCGGGTTGCGGCCCTGCAGGTAGACGGTGGCGCCGTCCTCGTTATAGCCCATCGAGATGGACGTTGCGGCCACGGCTTCTGACGTCAGCGTCACGCTCTTGGAGCCAGCGCCCGCAGATGCGACGTCGCGCGGGGTAACGGTGATCGTGGCACTGCCGGCATGCTTGAAGTAAAAGCAGGCCGAGTAGTCGTTGCTGTAGATGGTCGTAGGATCGCTCGAGGCAAAGTGGAAGCGGCTGAACGAAACGGGCACGTACTCGTCCTTATCGGCGTCGACGTAATGCACGCGCACCTCGAGGTTGCGCACCTCGGAGCCCTGGACGGTAGCCGCACCATCGGTCACGTCGCTCACGGTGCCGTCGGAGGCACGATACCACAGCTCAAAGTCGTCGAACTGTTTGGCCTTGGCCTTGATCTTGATGGTGGCTACGGTCTGCTCGGAACCATTGGCCTTATGCTCGGTGGCGGTCACCGTGCCGGTGGCGTTGTCGTAGATGTAGAGCTCGCCCGTGGACTCGTTGATACCGATGTTTCCGCGGTTGGCATCGTCGGTGCCCCAGGTGACGGTGCTCGTGGCCGGCACGCCCTTAAGCGCAAAGACGCCAAGTTTGCGGTAGGCGTTCACAGCGTCGGGCGAAACCTCGAGCATATGGTCGGCAACCGCCTGGCTGGTGCCGTCGTTGGCCGTGAAGCTCACGGTGTAGGTGTCGTCGGGCGTGGTATCCTCGGGCGCCTGGTAACTGTTGCCCGAGCCAAAGACCGGCGTGCCATTTTTATCGATACCCCAGCTGCTGCCGTTGGCGCCGCAGTTAGCGTTGATGAGGTCGGCGAAGGCGTCGGTGGCCATGTCGGCCGGGTCGACGGCATAGGAGTTGACGAGCGCCGAGGCGGGGGCGTCCATCTTGTTGGTGAGGAATGCGCCCCAGTAGGTGTTGACGAGCTGGCCCGCGTTGTAGGTCGCGAACAGCGCGCCCGCCGTGCCCTCGGAGGTCGACACGCAGTTGGACACGATGCCGCCGTCGAGCGTGCGCGCAAAGCCCGCAACGCCCTTGCCGGTCACGCTCGTGGAGCAGTTGAGCACGGCGCCCTGCACACTGTTGCCCAGGGGGCCGAACGCCTTGCCGTCCGTCGCTTGCTTCAGTTTGCCGGCAAACGAGATGTTCTGTACCACGCCCGTGGAGGCAACGCCGCCCATGAGCGACTTCACGCCGCCGCCGTTGGCGAAGGTGATGGTGTGGCCCCTGTCTCTTATACACATCTCCGAGCCC
>CABSYS010000262.1:0-2693 GCA_902482045.1 uncultured Collinsella sp. | reverse complement strand
ATGGTCGATACGACCTCGTCGCGCGAGCGCATCAAGCGTGCCCTTTCCCATAGCAAGAAGGGCCGCATCAACAAGGACCTCTCCAACAAGATCATGCTCGGCGTGTTTCGCGCCGCGGCCTATATCACCACGCTGGTGCTGATCGCCATCATCGCCTACGTGGTCATCAACGGCCTGCCGCATATCTCGCTCGACTTTATCTTTGGCTGGCCCCAGGGCGTCAACGCCGAAGGCGGCATTTGGCCCACGATCGTCTCGACCATCTACGTGACGGCGCTTGCCATGCTCATCTGCACGCCGGTTGCCGTCCTGGCTGCGGTCTATCTGGCCGAGTACGCCAAGCAGGGCAAGGTCGTCGATATCATTCGCTATGCTGCCGATGCCCTGGCCTCGGTGCCCTCCATCGTTATGGGCCTCTTTGGCTACGCCTTGTTTGTCGAGGCTATGGGTCTGGGCCTTTCGATGGTCTCGGCCGCCCTGGCGCTGGCGCTTCTAATGCTCCCCATCGTCATGCGCACCACCGAGGAGGCAATCCGCGCCGTTCCACGCTATATCCGTTGGGGCGCATATGGCCTGGGCGCCACCAAGTGGCAGGTCGTCTCCAAGATCGTGCTTCCTTCGGCTTTTGGCCGCATCGCCACCGGCATCGTGCTTGCCATCGGCCGCGCCATCGGCGAGACCGCCGTGGTGCTCTACACCATGGGCCAGGCCATCAACCTGCCTATTTCGCCGCTCGATTCCGGTCGTCCCATGACCGTTCACCTTTATCTGCTTGCCAATGACGGCATCAACATGAACGCAGCCTACGGCACCGCGCTTTTGCTGATGGCGATTATTCTGGCCTTCAACCTGTTTGCGCGCTATCTGTCGCGCAAGCGCCGCTAGTTAAGGAGTCCCATGTCCGTCTATCAGTCCGCTCCCACGCCGGAGCAAGCGGCCATCACGGCCAAGGATTTCAACTTTTGGTACGGTGACTTTCACGCGCTGACGGGGCTCGACCTCAACATCGCCAAAAACGCCATCACCTCGTTTATCGGCCCTTCGGGCTGCGGCAAATCGACGTTTTTGCGCTGCATCAACCGTATGAACGACCTTATCGAGGGCACCCGCGTCGAGGGCACCATGACGCTCGACGGCAACGATATCTATGCCGAGGGCGTCGACCCGGTCGACCTTCGCCGCCGCGTGGGCATGATTTTTCAGCAGCCCAACCCGTTTCCCAAATCCATCTACGAGAATGTCGCTTTTGGCCCTCGTCTGCAGGGCGTGACTAGCAAAAGCGACCTCGATGACATCGTGGAAGAATCTCTCAAGCGCGCCAACCTCTGGAAAGAGGTATCCAATCAGCTCAACAAGGATGGTTTGGCGCTCTCGGGTGGTCAGCAGCAGCGTCTGTGCATCGCGCGTGTGCTTGCGGTGCAGCCCGATGTCCTTCTGATGGACGAGCCCTGCTCCGCCATCGACCCCACGTCCGTCTCTAAGGTCGAGGATCTGATGGCCGAGCTGGCGCCCGAGATGACGATCATCATCGTCACGCATTCTATGCAGCAGGCAGCTCGTATTAGCGACTACACCGCATTTTTCTTGCAAGAAGTTGCCGGCGAGCCCGCCACGCTCATCGAGTATGGTCAAACCGACGCGATCTTCACCAGCCCGGTGGATTCGCGGACGGAAGACTATATCACCGGCCGCTTTGGCTGATCGGTGCGACTAGTCCCAAACCGATCGGACCTGGTCCGGTGCGTATTCACTGTGCGGGCGGCATGACCGCACCCAACTGATTGGAGTGAACCATGCGCAAACTGTTTTCCCGTCAGCTCATCGAGGCCCGTCACGAGATGCTGAGCATCTACGAGGCCGTCGATTTGGCCCTTCACGACGCCGTGAAGGCCTACGCGACCGACGATCGCAAACTCGCCACCAAGACCAAGAAGCGCACGCTTTCGATTGACGCCCGTTGCGCCAACTTGGAGGCCGTGTGCTACAACCTGATCGCTACGCAGTCGCCGGTCGCCTCCGACTTCCGCTTGCTGCAGACAATCATCTACGTCGACTTTAACCTGCAGCGCATGACCGATAAGGTTCGCCAGATTTGCCGCGCCACGCGTCATATGATCAAGGCCGACATCTCGCTGCCCAAGGAGCTTGTCGGCACGGTCGAGGCCGAGGCTGAGGCCGTCTACCAGGTGCTGGGCTCTTCGCTTTCCGCGCTCGTCACCAACGACATGTCCATCATCTGCAACTTGGCCGTCGAGGACGAGCCAGTGCACGCCGCCTATGAGAAGTTCTTCCGCACCTTTAACCGTATGGATACGGGCGACTTTATGGACGACGACAGCAACTATGACGACCTGCGCCGCGCCATCATGGTTTCGCGCTACCTCGATCGCATCGCTTCGATTTCCATCGATGCCGCTTGCCGTCTGACCTTCCTGTTGACTGGTCAGCGTATGAATGCCGGCGATATCGCCCGCACTGATGAGGATGAGCTCGAGAGCATGCGCGTGCCTTCGGGCGAGGGTGTTATCATGAGGCCCGCCGTCGACGCTCGCTACGTTGCCAAGGTGCCCGTTAACGAGGTCGGCGAGGGTCTTCGCTATCTGCTCGATCATCTTGAGGATGAGGACGATGGCGAGGACGACGAGGAGTAAGTAATCCCGTTCGTCGAAAGATTGTAAATACCTAAGTGAGCG
>CABSYS010000261.1:0-2694 GCA_902482045.1 uncultured Collinsella sp. | reverse complement strand
GACATGTCTAACGCACTTCAGCGCGATCTTGCCAAGCTCGTTGCCAACATGGATGCAGCGGCCGCCGAGCGTGGCCACGGGCCCTATGCTCAGCATTTTCATATTATGCCGCCCACGGGCTGGCTCAACGACCCCAACGGGCTTTGCCAGGCCGATGGCGTGTTTCACGCATACTTCCAGTATGCTCCGTTTGATGCGAACGGCGGCGTCAAGATGTGGGGACATGCCACGAGCCGCGACCTTATGAACTGGGAGTATGTTGGCGCGCCGCTGCTTCCCGATGAGCCGTTCGACTGCCATGGTGTGTATTCGGGCTCGGCATTGGTCGAGGACGGTCGCATTCGCGTGCTCTATACCGGCAACGTTAAGCTCCCCGATGCGGACGGCGTTTATGACTATGTCAACACCGGCCGTCGCGCCGATACCGTGTATGTCGAGAGTGTCGATGGACAGACGTTTGGCCAAAAGCGCGTGGTGCTGGCGTCGGAGGACTATCCCGAGGATCTGACGTGCCATGTGCGCGATCCCAAAGTGTGGCGTGACGCGGACGGGCGTTATCACATGGTGCTGGGCGCGCGTCGTCGCGTTGACGGTCCGCATGTCGAGAGCCGTTTTTGCGCCATGCATGGCGAGGGCGCTGGTCGCGATGTGGGCGAGATCCTGGTGTATGGTTCGGCCGATATGCTGAGCTGGGAGCTCGAGAGCCGCGTGTCTACGCCTGAGCGTTTTGGCTTTATGTGGGAGTGCCCGGGGTATCTGGAGCTTGAGGCGGATGGCGGCGTACCGGTGAAGTTCCTTTCCTTCTCTCCCCAGGGGCTCGAGGGTGGTCGTTGGGACCGCGGCAACGTATACGCTGCTGGCTACATGCCCGTAACGGGCGACATTACCGGTGGTGACGGTGCATATGAGCTGGGCGAGTTTCGCCTGTGGGATTGCGGCTTCGATTTTTATGCGCCGCAGGAGTTTACGTCCGGAGATGGTCGCCACATTCTGATCGGCTGGATGGGCATGCCCGATGAGCCGACCTATGGCAACGCCCCCACCGTGGCGTGCGGCTGGCAGCACTGCATGACGGTGCCGCGTGAGCTTACAGCCGGTGACGGCGGCGTGGTGCTGCAGCAGCCGGCGCGCGAGATCGAGCGCCATTATGCCTCGGTGCGTGTGGGGGCGGGCTCGTTGGAGGTTGCCGGCGATACCTGCTTTGACGTTGTTGTTGACGGTGTCGACGGCGCGTTTGCCGCGACCGTTGATGGCGAGCTGAAGCTGGCGTTTGTGCCCGCCGAGGGCGAACTGCCCGCTCGCTTTGAGATGCGATTTACCGATGAGGGTCGCGCTTCTGCCGGCTGCGGTCGCGCGGTGCGCTGGGAGCCGGTCGACGAAGTGCGCAACGTGCGCATTGTTGGCGATGTTTCTTCGGTCGAGGTATTTGTCAACGAAGGTGCGCTTGTGTTCTCCACGCGCATCTACCCTGCGACCTATGGCGTGTCCGTTGACGCCGCTGGCGCGAGCGTGACCTACCACGAGCTCAACATCTAGACGATTCGTCGCATACCGGCGCTATACTGCAGCCGTTGCCCACGATGCGGGGAACACCCGCATCGTGGGTTTTTGTTTTCGAAGGGACGGTGCCGCGTGGACGTGCAACAGCTAGAAGATGCCTGGGCTTTGAGAGCCAGCGCGCGTGAGGCGCGTTTTGTCGCTGCCCGGCATGTGCCGGCGGCGCTGTCTCTGTTGGGGATTGTGCGCCCCGGTGATCGTCTGGTTGCGTTTGCCGATGACTTTGCCGATGCGTTTGCGCACGGCTTTGATGCCTGTGACGTGGCTATGGTGGGGGAGCCGTCGGCTGCCGCGTTTGCTGCTGCGTCCGAGGGCTTTGATGCTTCGTTTGATGCCGAGGGGCCGCACCTGTGGTGGTTCGTCAACTCTATCGGCGGGTTTGGTCTGCTCGTTCCCGATCTTCGTGCGTTAGGCCGCGCCGCGCGTGAGGCTCATGCGCTGCTCGTGGTGGATAATACCGTGGCTGGCCTCTTTGGGTGCGATCCGCTGCGTTTGGGTGCCGGTCTGTCGCTTGAAGCACTCGACCGTGTGTGCGCCGGTAAGGCCCCTCGCAAGCTCGTTGCCGTATCGGTCGCACGCTCGCAGCTCAAGCGCCATCGTGTGGATGCTGCTGCCGAGTGCGCGCATGCCCTGCTTGAGGGGTGCGGACTGGTCGCGCTCGACTTGTCCTCCGATGAGGCTGAGGTTCTAGAGCACGGTCTCGCCACGCTCGACTCCCGCATGCAGGCACACTTCGATCGCGCCCGTGCGCTGGCTGAATATTTGGCCGCGAACGAGATGGTGCACGGCGTGCGCTATCCCGGGCTGACCTCGCATCCCGACCACGCGGTTGCAACGGGAATCCTCGAGCACGGCTTTGGCCCGGCAGTTGAGTTTGACCTGATTGACTACACCGCGTGCGAATTCTTCAGCATACTGCCAGACGAATTCCGCACATCACCCGCCGGCGGCCCAACAACGCGCCTTTCGGCCCCACGCGGCAAACAGGGGAACACCATTCGCCTCTTCGCCGGCACTGACGATCCCTTGGCAGTAGCCGCAACTCTAGACGCCGCCCTTCGCAAGTAGCTAATTTGGGACGGGGCTTTTTAGCTACCCAATGTCAATTTTTGGCTATGAGTCATGAATGCTCTGGAT
>CABSYS010000260.1:0-2696 GCA_902482045.1 uncultured Collinsella sp. | reverse complement strand
CAGCGTCAGATGTGTATAAGAGACAGTCTTCAACCTGTGCCGGAGCGGCAGGCGCCAGAATATCCAGACCGGCTGCAGAATCGAGCGCGGGCTTTGCGTCAGGCTCTGCGACAGCAACAGGGGCAGCGACCGGCTCGGCGGGAGCAGCAGCCGTATTGGCCGCGGGTGTAGGCTCCTGCGCAACGGGAGCAGGCTCCGGCTCAAACGTCGGCTCCTCGCCCTCTTCGTAATCGAGCGTGCAGGACTCGGGAAGCATGCCGAGCGCACGGATGGCATCCGAACCAAAGCGGATATTGCCGGCGGCATTGCGATAGAGCTTGGGCTCGGCGACTTCGACCACCGCGGGCTCCTCCGCCGGCTCGGCGGTGGACTCTTCCCCGGTGGACACTTCGGCCTGGACAGTCTGATCTTGAGCCTCGGGGGCGATAACGCCGATCAGCGTCTCGTCGGCAGAGGCACCCTCAAAACCATCGATCTGTCCATCAAAAGCCTCGTCCTGCTCGGGTGCGTCGACAGGCGCCACCGGCTGGCCAAACTCGTCCTCATCGTAGGAAGGTTCCTCATATTCAATGGTGTTGCCGTAGTCGTTTTGCTGCTGGGCCGCGGCATACTCGGCCGCCGCGCGCGCCATTTCCTCGGCGCGACGCTTCTGCTCGCCAAAATAGGTATCGAATGGAATGTCGTCGGGGAACTCGTTTTCGCCCTGATAGGGGGCAACGTTGTCCATGACACCGAGCATGGCGGCAACAGAGGACTTGTTGCACACCGCGCCAGACGTGTAGGGAAGCACAAAACGGTTGGAGATGATATTGGCGGCGTTGGCCAGTGCCACAAGGGAGGCCAAAATCGCGACAACCCACAGCAGCACCTTGAGCACGCCGGGAAGCGGCAGGATACGCAGGATGGCAACAGCCGCGGGCACGATCGTGGCGACAGGCAGGAGCTTGGCGATGAGCGCGCGATACGGAGCGTAGGGCTCGCGAGCAAGGAGCTCGGCACGGGGGGAATCATAGTGGGCCACCACGACGACCGGACGGTTGCGCGGAGACGCAAGCGGGCCCGAGGCCTTGTGATAGGCGATGACATTTTGGCTCACACCGGTCTTTCCCAGGCGCGAAACCACGGGATGTCCCGTGCGCTCGAGCACGTAGAGCACGGCACCGACAATGGCCAGCAAGGTGCCGACCAAGCCGATACCGCCGCCGATGCCCATCAGCAGGGCGCCGGCAAACGCCAGAATACCGGTAACAGCAAACGCCAACCTGCTGGGCGCGGGAGCATTAAATTCCTGCACCTCGGGGTCAAAGCCGTGGTTGCGGAAAATCTGAGCGATATCCTCAGCAGCCAGGCGCTCTTCTTCACTGCACGCCGGCGTAATGCCGGTGTTCTGCAGCAGGTGGTTAATATAGTTCTGGGTGTTCGCCATGTGCGCTCCACATCCATAATCCGACAAATAGGCCCAATGCATGCACATTAGAACCGTATATAGTCGAAAGTATACCCCGAGCGAGCGCAAACGACCGAATTCGGGCCATCTTAACGCCGCGAGCGGACAAGGATATAGCCTAATCTCCATATCGGACTAAAATCATGGCATCAAACGACCTTCTCATGCGAGGATTCTATGACGGCAAGCGACGCGACCGCGACAATTAAAAAGGGGGCGCCCGAGCCCGGTTTCGATAAAACGGCTCAGCGCATCCTCAACCTTTTCTTTGTACTCAACAGTTCTCCCGAACCGTTGACGACCGAGCAAATCGTCCTGGATTCCGATTTGGGGTACGGCTCGGGCAATATCGACTCAGACAAACGCAAGTTCCGCCGCGATCGCGACAAGCTGCTCGAACGCGGCATCGTTATCAGGGAGGTTCGTGCTGCCGGAGCTCAGGAAACCGAGGAGAGCGCGTGGACGATCGACCGCGAGCACACGTTTGCCGCGGGCGGTCTCATCACCGCAGACGATGCCGACATCCTGCTCAATGCCATCGACCAGACACTCGCGGCAGGCTCATCCACCTTTGCCGCGCCGCTTGCCGACATTCGCTCCAAGATTGCCTACCTCACCGGCATGTCGACGACAGGAGAGGCACCGATCCGCCGCTCTCCCGCCGTCGATGCGGTATGGAGTGCCTTTGCCGAGCGTTGCGCGCTGCGCTTTTTGTACCAAAACGGACGCGGCGAACAACGCGAGCGGACCGTTTGCGTCTACGGCATGTTCGAGTGCGAGGGCGTGGCGTACTTCTGCGGCCTCGACAACGTCACCGGCGACATCAGGACATTCCGCTGCGACCGTATCGTTCGCGCTTGGCGTCCTTCGAAGGCCTACGTCATCCCCGCGGACTTCAATCTCAACGACTATCTGTTCTTTGAATTCGATTTTGCCGACCGGCCGCCCGTTGCAGCCACGTTCTCGTTCGCCCCTCAGACGCAGATCGATATGATCAACGGCCTCACGCGCGGGCGAGGTGAGCTCGCACACACCGATGTGGGATGGGCCTGGACCGTTGACGTGCGCGATCTTGAAGCCGCCGCCTCATTTTGCATGGCCCACGCCATGGACGGCATGAGGCCCATGGCCCCCAAATCGCTCAAGCAGGCGTGGAACCACCTCATCGAAAGGACGGTGCACGAGTATGCCCGTGCGTAAACTCACCAGCGAGCAGAGACTCTCGCGCGCCATCGACATCATGGAGGCC
>CABSYS010000259.1:0-2704 GCA_902482045.1 uncultured Collinsella sp. | reverse complement strand
CGGCAGCGTCAGATGTGTATAAGAGACAGCGCCGTCAGTGGCAGGCTTGACCGTGCGGCGCGTACGCTTGGGCTTTGCCGGAGCAGCCTCCTCACCAGTTGCAGGCACGGCCTTCTCAGCCGCTGAAGGCGTAGGCGTCGAAGCAGCCTTAGGCGTCTCAGGAGCCGAGGCTTGCGCGGGCGCCGCGACCTGGTCCGACGCAACCGGTGCAGCGGGAGCGGCTTGCGTCGTCGTTATTTCGTTTTCTTGCTGTTGATCAGACACAGTGTTTGCTCAACTTTCTTTTCAAGCCCTGTGATCACATGCTCCCTGCATAAACCTTCAGGGCGGCTAAACAGTCTAGCTCCGTACAAAAACGACGGACATCATTGATCTGTATCGAGATGATTGCGTCATATACGCAGCGTAAGTGTAGCACAACCGCCACCACCTGCAACTTAGTCATTGGACGTTCTTAAACGCCCAGTCATCAGGGACACTCCTCCTCAAAAGTGTCTTAATCAAAAGCGCCTTGAAATGTCGCGCTAGAGGAGTGAAACCGTGGCATCCGGAATAGCCACGCCACGAATCGCGCTTATCTACTACGTTTGACCCACGACCCCTGACCATTCCCTCGATCTTCCTAAAATCGCAAGCCCGCTACCTGCGGTTTTAATATCGCACCTTTAATCATGGTTCGGGGTATGCGACTAAACGTAGTAGATAAGCCCGATTCGTGGCGGACGGTTTCGTGCCGCTCACACCCGCGACAAAAATGATCTGTATTCCTCCGTCCCCAAGGGGTCATTTTCAAAACTATGCCGGATTACGGGGCCAGAATGATGCAAGCCAACCATACCCTGCATTTTTAATATTCGACAAGCCGTCTACCTGCGGTTTTAATTTCGCTATTGGCGCCATGCTCGCCAGTTGGCGATTCAGCCCCGTAAACCGGTATAGTTGCGTTTTTGTAGCATTTTCCAACACGCCAAAAAGCCCCGCCAAACGCAAAAAGCCCGACCTCCGCATGGAGATCGGGCTTATAGGGCTCAGCGAAGCCGAACCTACACGGTCAAACGACCCGTAGATTACATCTGCTCGGGTGCGGAAACGCCAACAAGGGTAAGCACCAGGGCGAGCGTCACGCGGACAGCGTCGCAAGCGGCCAGACGGGCGCGCGAAAGCTCGGGGTCGACGGGACGACCCTCGCTCGGCAGCACCTGGCAGGCAGCGTAGAAGCTGTGGAAGTCGCCGGCAAGTTCCTCAGCAAAGTGCGTCAGACGGAACGGGGCGCGGTCGCGAGCGCAGCTGGCGATGAGGTCGGTGAGCTCGTTGAGCTTACGCGAAAGGGCGAGCTCGGTCGGGTCGGTCAGCAGCGAGTAATCGACATTCTCACCGATGGCCTTGGCGGCAACGGCCTTCATGCCCATCTCGTCAGCCTGCTCGGGCGTAACGTCAGCGGCACGGCGCAGGATGGAGCACACACGGGCGTGAGCGTACTGCACGTAGTACACCGGGTTGGAGTTATCACGCTTCTTGACGGCCTCGATGTCGAAGTCGACCATCTGGTTGGAGCTCTTGGAGATGAGCGTGTAGCGAGCGGCATCGGAGCCGACCTCGTCGACGAGCTCCTGCAGGGTCACCATGGTGCCCTTGCGCTTGGACATACGGACGGGCTTGCCGTTGCGCAGCAGGTTGACGAGCTGGCCCAGCAGAACCTCGAACTTGCCGGGGTAACCGAGAGCGTCGCAGACGCAGCGGACGCGCTCGATGTAGCCGTGGTGGTCGGCGCCCCAGATGTCAATGACGTGGTCGACGCGCTGGAACTTATCCCAGTGATAGGCGACGTCGGAGGCGAAGTAGGTATACTCACCGTCGGACTTGATCAGGACGCGGTCCTTGTCGTCGCCCAGATCGGTGGAGCGGAACCACAGGGCGCCGTCCTTGGTGTAGAGGTAGCCCATCTTGTCGAGCTTCTCAAAAGCGCGGTCGACGGCAGAGGTGCCGGCAGTCTCGCCCTCGGTGTCCTTCACGTACAGGGAGCGCTCGGAGAACCAACGATCGAAGTCGCAGTTGACGGCGTGGCAAAGGTCGCGCATGTTGTCGACCATCTTTACGTAGCCGCGCTCGCGGAAGCTCTCCATGCGCTCCTGCGGATCGGCGTTGACCCACTTATCGCCGTCGGTGCGCCAGAACTCGGCGGCCTCGTCGATGATGTAGTCGCCGCCGTAGGAGTCCTTGCCCAGGGTCTCGGCAAAGTTATCCTGGTACGGATGGGTCTCGGGATGCTCGTCGTTCTCGTCGGCAACGAAAGCGTCGCGGTCGGCGATCAGCAGCTTGTGAGCCTCGTCGATATCCACGCCCTGCTTGGCGATGATGTCGGCAAGCTGCATATAGCGCGTGCTGATGGAGTTGCCGAAGGTGTTCATCTGAGAGCCGTGGTCGTTGATGTAGAACTCACGCTGGATGTCGTAACCGGCGTGGTCCATAACGCGGCAGAGGGAGTCGCCCAGCGCGGCCCAGCGGCCATGGCCGATGTGCATGGGGCCGACGGGGTTGGCGGAAACGAACTCGACCTGGGTCTTCAGGCCGCCGCCAACGTTGGACTTAGCGAAGTCCATGCCCTTCTCGCGGGCCTCGCCAAAAATGGCGTTCTTGACGGCGACGGAGAGGTAGAAGTTGATGAAGCCAGGACCGGCGATCTCGACCTTCTCAATCGCGGGGT
>CABSYS010000258.1:0-2726 GCA_902482045.1 uncultured Collinsella sp. | reverse complement strand
CCCCCATGCCCGTTCCGCAGCCCGCTCCGGTTGCCGCGCCACAGCCGACGCCCGCACCGCAACTCATGGCGAATGCTGCAGCTACTCCTGCGGTTCCTGTGCTTACGCTTGCCGATCCAGCTATGGGTGAGCAGCTGCGTCTCACGGGCATGACCGTGCTTGGGCGTAACGCGTTTCCCAGCATGGCATCGAACTTTGCAATATCTCGCCAGCATGCCAGCGTTCGCTTTGAACAGGGTACCTGGTTGGTTGCCGACGAGGGTTCCAATAACGGAACGGCCATTATGCGCGGTGGCCAGATTCTTAATTTGGCTCCCGGCGTGTCCCAGCAGATCCATACTGGTGACGTGCTGCTGATCCCGGCGGCATCTGGTGAGTTTGCCCAGCTACGTTTGATGGTCACCGTGGAGGAGCCTCCTGCGGTGCAGCCCACGCAGGTTCAGACGGCGGTTGCGCCGCGGCCTGCGGCCGTCGCGCCCGCTGCGGCACCCGCCACGCCAGCCGCTAGCCCGTCTGCCGGCGTTGAGGGCTGGTTTGTCGAGTGTCCCGAGTGTGGTCGTCTACACCTTGTTGCCGATGAGCGCGCAAAGGTCGGGGATGGCTGTGAAGAGTGTGGCTGTTCGCTCGCGCGCACGTCTGCCGTATATCGTACGCTCGACCCCGGCGAGGATTATTCGGATGTTCGTTAGCCAGATGCTTGCGCCCGTCGTTTCTCTGGGGCCAGGCGAGCGCATCGCAATCTGGACTAGCGGCTGTTCTAAGCACTGCGCCGGATGCATCTCGCCCGAGCTTAGGATGCAACTGCCCGAGCAGGATGTCGATGTTGATGAGCTTGCGCAGATGTTGCTCGATACGGCGCACGAACATGGCGTGCATCGACTGACAGTTTCGGGTGGAGATCCGCTCGAGCAGGCACCAGAGCTCGTGAAGCTGCTGACAACGATCCGCTGTGCCTACGACGACATTCTCGTTTACACCGGATTCACGTTTGAAGAGCTGCCGCAGGTGATCGGTGCGGATACGTGGGAGACACTCAAGCCCCTCATCGATGTACTGATCGACGGTCCGTACGTAGACGAGCTCAACGTGCCCGATTGTGCGCTGCGTGGCTCGACTAACCAGCGCGTGATCTATCTGAGCGACCGCCCGCACGATGACTACGATCAGTATCTTCAGCAGCCTCGTCAGCTTCAGAACTTTGTTCAGGACGGCACTGTTAACACCGTCGGCATTGCTAACCGCTACCACCATGAATTTTCTGCCAAGGAGGTATAACACATGGCAACTGATTTCGAGCGCCAATCCTGGCAGCGCGAGATGCTCAACTTTAAAGGGGTGAAGAGCCTCTTTATCCTTGAGGGCAACGTGAATGACAAGTATCCCGATGTGGTTGACGGCGGTCTTCAGTTCTCGGAGCTCGCCGAGGTTGTGCGCGGCCTTTTTGAAGACGCCAATGGCTCAGTTGAGTACAACGTGGCATATTTTGACCCCATTCAGCTGTTCTCGAGCAGCATGGGCAACGTCGATTGCAAACGCCTGGTGTCGCTGGCACACGACGAGGCTTCCAAGAGCGACGACCGCATGATGGAGGCGAACGCCTGCATCGCCGATGGCCGCCAAGCATATGCCACCGAGCAGTCGAGCCTGCCATCATACGGCGAGGTTATCCGCTCAATGTTGCGCCTTAAATACAACGACAATCCCGATGGCGGCACCGAGGCTAAGCCGCTTTGCGTGATCGTCAACATGGCGTCGCGCCTGCTTGCCTCCTCGACCGGCCTTATGCCCGACGAGACACAGTTCTTCCTTAACCTGTACCTTGGTGCCAGCAAGGCTCGTCTCATTAACCGTACGGCTGTCAACACACTCATTCTGGTAACGGATAACGTGCGCAACCTGCACGTGTGGTTTATCGAGGAGAACCCCTTCTTGCGCACCATCACGCTGCCGCATCCCGACCGCGACATGCGCGAGGCCTACATCCAAAGCAAGTTTGGCTTTGGTGAGGCGCTGTCCGATTCCGATGACCGTGCGGTGCGTCGCTTTATCGATACCACCGACGGCATGAGCGTTAAGGAGCTCGAGGGCCTGCAGCGCATGTATCAGCGCGATATGCAAAACCCCGAGGCTTCCATCGAGGCCATCCTTCCCAAGCTCGTCGACGTGTATAAGTACGGCTTTCGCGAGAACAAATGGCAGCAGATGTTCGAGAAGCTCGAGGAGGATCCCGAGGCAAAGATCAAGCGCCGCGTGAAGGGTCAGGACGAGGCCGTTGAGAAGGCCGTCACCGTGCTCAAGCGCTCCGTCATGGGTCTTTCGGGCGCCACCCATTCATCTGGCTCCAAGCCCAAGGGCGTCCTGTTTTTGAGCGGCCCTACCGGTACCGGTAAGACCGAGATCGTTAAGGCCATTACGGAGCTCCTCTTTGGCGATGAGCGCAGCATGCTGCGTTTTGATATGTCCGAGTACGGTGCCGAGAACTCCGATCAAAAGCTCTTTGGCGCTCCTCCGGGATACGTGGGCTATGCCGAGGGCGGTCAGCTTACCAATGCGGTCAAGGCCAATCCGTTCTCGGTGGTTCTTTTCGACGAGATCGAGAAGGCCGCGCCCAGCATTATGGACAAGTTCCTGCAGATCCTCGAAGATGGCCGCCTGACCGATGGCCAGGGTAATACCGTGTACTTCTCTGAGACTGTCTCTTATACACATCTGACGCTGCCGACGAC
>CABSYS010000257.1:0-2727 GCA_902482045.1 uncultured Collinsella sp. | reverse complement strand
CGCGCCACGTGGTGTCGCATGGCTCAAACACCTGCTCGACCAGCTGGCGCGCCACGGGGTTACCGTCTGCGTTGACGCCACGGCGGTAGGCGTTGTCGATCGCCGGCTTGTTCTCGACAACCATCTGGACCAGCATACAGATGCCCTGCAAGATGTCGACCGGTTCAAATCCCGTTACCACGCCTGGGGTCTTAAGCTCGTCGACCAAAAAGCCAAAGGGCGTCAAGCCCGTGATGGTGGCGACGTGCCCCGGAAGGATAAAGCCGTCGATAGTGGTCTCGGGGTCGTTGGAGATCGCACGCAGAGCCGGCGGCGTGGTCTTGTGAGCACAGTAGACCGAGAAGTTCCGGAGCCCGCGCGCGTCGGCCTCCAGGATAGCGGCGGCAATGGTGGGCGTTGTGGTCTCAAAGCCGACGCCCATAAAGATGATCGGGCGTTCGGGATTTTGCTCGGCAATGTCGAGTGCGTCGAGCGGGGAGTAGACGATGCGGATGTCGCGCCCCGCTGCCTTTTGCGCGGCAAGCGAGGTGGACGATCCGGGCACGCGCATCATGTCGCCAAAGGTGGTGATAATGGCGCCGTCCATGTTGGAAAGCGCGATTGCGTGATCGATGTCGCGGTTGGCGGTAACGCAAACGGGGCATCCCGGGCCGCTTAGCAGTTTGAGTCCCGTCGGCATAATGGAGCGAAAGCCATAGCGGCCAATGCTCACGGTATGTGTACCGCAGACTTCCATAAGGTTGATGCTGCGGTTGCCGACAAGCTCATGAATACGATCGATGAGTTCGCGAGCCAGTTTGGGGTCGCGAAATGCCGAAAAGTCGATACCGGAGCGAACCGGCTGCGCCGCCGCCACTAGTATGCCTCGGCCGGGTTGGTGGCGAGCTGGTCCTCTTCGGCCAGCTCGGCCATGGTATTGACGAGCTCGAGTGTCTCTTGGGCTTCCTGCTCGTCGACAATCTGAATGCCAAAGCCGGCGTGCACGAGAATATAGTCGCCTACCTGTGCCGTCGGCACGAGGCGCAGCGAAACGGGGCGCTCGATGCCCATCATGTCGACGATCGCCTTAAGGTCGCCGTCGCGTTTGACCACTTTACCGGGAACGGCAAGGCACATAATGTTCCCCTTTTATACGTTTTGCGCTGGATAGGCACTGAATAATCCATCGTTTGATGGTAGCGCTCGCGGGAGTCGCGAGCAAACGCGTTACACCTGTGAGACGGCGGCGCGCAGGCTGGCAAAACAGCCTATCCCGACGCCGTCTGCGCGAGGCAAGCGCGAGCGATGGTGGCCTGACCGTAGGCGATGCAGCCGTCGTTGACGGGCACAGCGTGGGGGACCAAGACGGCAAGACCGGCGTCTTTGAGTTCGTGGGTAAGGAGCTGAAGCAAAAGCCGGTTCATGAACACACCGCCCGAGAGCGCGACGGTATCGAGGCCTTCGCGCTCACAGATCTCGCAGGCGACGTGGGTCGTAGCGTGCGTAATGGCGATGTGAAATCCGAGGGCGAGCCTGTCGGCCGGCGCGCCTGCCTCGATTCCATTCAGAAGAGCTTCGATGAGCGGTTGGGGGTCCAAGATGGGGGAGTCGTCGGCAGACGTGAATACGCCTGCATGATTGTCGTCGAGACGAACGGTCCTACCGCCGAGCGCGCGCCAGGCGGCGGCTTCGAGTTCGATGGCGGGCTCGCCTTCGTAGGTTGCCTTGCCGCAGATTCCCAAAACTGCAGCGGCGGCGTCAAAGAGACGCCCCATACTGCTCGTGCGTGGGCTGTTGATGTTCCGCTCGATCATCGTAGTCGTGATGTTGCGCGTTTGCTCGTCGAGGGTGCTCAATAGCCCCGCGGCACCCGGGTGCTCGAGCAGGCCGAGCTCGCTCAGCAGGGCAAAGGCATTGCGACGGGCATCGCGCACGGATGCGGCACCGCCTGGCAGCGCCCAGGTGCGCAGGTGCGCGGCGCGTTCAAAATCGGCAAGGCCGGCGACAAGGAACTCGCCGCCCCAAATGGTTCCGTCGGTGCCCGCCCCCGTACCATCAAAGGCAATGCCGAGCACGCGCGCGTCGGTTGTAAGCTGGCCCGCGGCGATAGCCTCGGCCATTACGCTCGCGATATGCGCATGATGGTGCTGCACCTCGACGAGCGGCAGATTGCATTTTCGCGCCTGCTCGCGCGCCCACTGACTCGATAGGTAGCTGGGGTGCAAGTCGCAGGCCAGCGCGGCGGGCATCAAGTCAAAGAGATCTTCCAGGCGCGAGCGCGCGGCGCTCCAAGCATCGAAAGTCGCGCCGTTTTCGACATCACCAATATGCTGCGACACAAAACAGGCCGCCTCGCCGCTCGCGTCCTCGCGCGTGAATGCGATCGTTGCCTTTTGCTGTGGGCCGCAGGCGAGCACGCAGGGTGCAGTGCCGTCGAGCGCCGGCAACGACAACGGCTGCGGCGCATATCCGCGAGCGCGGCGCACGGGCATAACGACCCCACCGACCACACGCACCACGGAATCGTCGTAGCGCGAGAGGATCGCGCGGTCGTTGCCGAGCAGCGCATCGGCGATGCCGGCGGCAACAAGATGTTCCCAGGCGAGGCCGTCATCAGTTTCGATCGGTTCCTCGCTCAGGTTTCCGCTGGTCATGACGAGTGCGTGCAAACCGCGGACTTCTGCCGCGGCAAGCAGCAGATGCTGTCTCTTATACACATCTGACGCTGCCGACGACTTAATAGGTGTA
>CABSYS010000256.1:0-2731 GCA_902482045.1 uncultured Collinsella sp. | reverse complement strand
GCCACGTATGGTCAGGTGGCGCTGCTTGCCGGTCGTCCACGAAGTGCGCGGTACGTAGGGTATGCCCTGCATAGCAATCCGCGCCCCGGCGAGATTCCCTGTCACCGCGTGGTGTTTGCCGACGGGCGCATATGCGAGGGTTTTGCTTTTGGCGGTCCCGATGCTCAGCGTGAGCTCTTAATGGGGGAGGGCGTGACGTTTACCGATCCCATGCACGTCGATTTGGCCGCCTGTCGCTGGCCAGCAGGGCTCTAGCGGCTCTGCCGTGGCCAAAACCACCACAAAGGTGCCTGTCCCCTTTGTGGTGGTTTTCCGTTGCAGGTTTACCTGGGCTAACCTATGGAGAAGCTATGGCGGCGCACTTTGTCATCAAAAAGTAAACCACGGTGAACTATATTGGTTTCAGCAACGGAGCAGGCAATAGGCGATGAAAAAGCCTGCCCTGTTGAGTTTGATTCGCATCCCTCCCCTCTGTGCGATTCAACGGTGTACTTCGGGAACAGGCCCGCTGGCAACTAACTGCCGGCGGGCCTGTTCCTGTTTGTCGGGGGAGTGCGATGGACGGAGCCGAAGCGGTCCGGCTCCAAAATGAGGCGGACGCCGCAGCGCCCGCCCTAAAGCAATCGAAAGCTCAAGCCGGCAGATCGGTCTAGTACACCATGCCCATGGCGTCCTGAACCTCTGCCAGGGTCTGATCGGCGATCTCGTTGGCGCGACGGTTGCCCTCGTGCAGGACGTCCTTCACATAGTCCAGATCGTTCTCGTAGCGCTGGCGACGCTCGCGGATCGGTGCGAAGTACTCGTTGACGGCCTCGGTCACGTACTTCTTGAGCTGGCCGGAGCCGCCCATGCCAATCTCCTCGGCAATCTCGACCTCGGAGCGACCGGTGCAGATGGCGGCTGTCGAAAGCAGGCCAGACACGCCGGGGCGGTTCTCGGGATCGAATGTGATCATGCGCTCGGAGTCGGTCTGGCTCTTCTTGATGCGCTTGGCCGTCTCCTCGGCGGTCATCGAGATATTGATGGCGTTGCCGTAGCTCTTGCTCATCTTGCGACCGTCAAGGCCGGGCAGCAGCGGGGTCTCGGACAGCAGCGCTTCGACCTCGGGAAATACCTTTCCATAGCGGTTGTTAAAGCGGCGGGCGATGGTGCGGGTGAGCTCGATGTGCGGCAGCTGGTCGCGGCCGACGGGCACCACATTGCCCTTGCAGAACAGAATGTCGCAGGCCTGGTGCACCGGGTAGGTGAGCAGAAGGCCGGTGAGCTCGTGGCCCGAGGCTTCCATCTCGGCCTTGACCGTGGGGTTGCGCGCCAGCTCGGCCTCGGACACCAGCGACAGGAACGGCAGCATGAGCTGGTTCGCGGCGGGCACGGCGGAGTGCGCGTAGATCATGGTCTTGTCGGGGTCGATACCGCAGGCAAGGTAGTCCATGACCATGTTGTACACGTTGTCCTGGATATGCTCGGTGGTGTCGCGGTCGGTGATGACCTGGTAGTCGGCGATGAGCACGTTGGTCTTGGCGCCCATGTTCTGTAGTTCAACACGGCCCTTGAGGGTGCCGAAGTAGTGACCCAGGTGCAAGCGTCCGGTCGGGCGGTCGCCGGTGAGCATGGTGAACTTCTCGGGCGTCTTTGCCAAGCCCTCGCGAATGGCGTTGCTCTTTTGCAGCGCGACTTCGTAGCTGTTCTCGTTTGGCATGATTGCTCCTAACGTATGTGTATTGGTCAAGATGATAACGCGTTTATTGAAAGGGGTGGGGCGCAAGTGGGCGAGGTGCCGGTAGGGCGAGGGCTATGCGGCGGTCGCGACGCGGTCGCGAGCGGTCAGCAGCAAAGAGTCACTTTCTCGGCAATAAAACCTAGCGCCTGTGGTGGCGCTCCTCCTTGCGCTCCTCGGCTGCCTGCTCCTCCTGCTTAAAGGCGGGGTCGTCGGGGGTTACCAGCTCGTCTTCGTGCGTGCGTTTGTTGTAATGGTGGCGTAGCACAGGTTCAAACAGGTGCAGGTGCTTGGCGAAGGCAGCCGACCCAATGGCGAGCACGACAAAGATGGGCACGCGCGTGGGCACCTCGACCTGATTGATCGCGGCGGCGCCGGCCGAAAGCATGATGCACCAGGCGTAGATGAGCAGCACGGCCTGCTTTTGGTTGTAACCCTCCTGAATGAGGCGGTGGTGGATGTGGCCCTTGTCGGCCTGTCCGATGCTAATGTGGGCGCGCTTGCGACGCACGATGGCGCTGAACGTGTCGATGATGGGCACGCCTGCCACGATGAGCGGGATGATGAGTGAGGTGAGCGCGGCGGTGCGGCTCACGTTGAGCAGCGAGATGGAGCCCAAGGCGAAGCCCAACAGCAGCGACCCCGAGTCGCCCAAGAAGATGCTTGCGGGGTTGAAGTTGTAATGCAGAAAAGCCACGCACGAGCCAAAGAGCGCGATAGAGAGCGCAGCGGCGTCGATGCGGCCCGAAAGCATGGCCATCGTGAACATGGTGAACGATGCGATGCCGCAAATGCCCGTGGCCAGGCCGTCGAGGCCGTCGATGAGGTTGATGATGTTGGTGAACGCCACCAGGTAGATCACGGTGATGGGGTAGGCGAGCCAGCCAAGCATGATATCGCCAGGGGCAAACGGGTTGACGATGACGCCGATGCGCAGGCCGCCTACGCAGGCGATGAGCGCGGCGAGGACCTGACCGGTCAGCTTTTGCTTGGGCTTGAGCTGGTAGACGTCGT
>CABSYS010000255.1:0-2735 GCA_902482045.1 uncultured Collinsella sp. | reverse complement strand
TAAGTCGTCGGCAGCGTCAGATGTGTATAAGAGACAGCCGGTGCGCTTTCCCCTGCTGCCTCGGCGGCGGCGCGGGCCGCGAGGTCCTCGCGCTTGTAGAGGTAGTAGTCGTAGTCGCCGTCGTAGACCGTGACCTTGCCGTCGCGGATATCGATCACGCGGTTGGCCACGGCGCGCACCAGGTGCTCGTCATGGCTGATCAGCACGATGGTGCCAGGGAAGTTTTGCAGGGCGTTCTCGAGCATGTCCACCGAGTCGATGTCCAGGTGGTTGGTGGGCTCGTCCAGGCACAGGAGCGCCTCGGGCGCCACGAGCATCTTGGCCAGGGCCAGACGGGCCTTTTCGCCGCCGGAGAGGACGCGCACCTGCTTTTCGATGGAATCGTTGTCGCTAAACAGGAAGGCGCCCAGCAGGCTACGCTGCTGTGGCACGGTCCACTTGGGCGTGACGGTGTCGATCTCTTGCAGGACGGTGTTGGACTCGGTCATGCCTTCGAGCGCGTGCTGGGCATAGTAGGCCACACCCACGTTGGTGCCCAGATCGCGGGTGCCGGTGGTGGGCGGCTCCAGGCCTGCGAGGATCTTCATGAGGGTGGACTTGCCGGCGCCGTTGGGGCCGACGAGCGCCACGTGCTCGCCGCGGTAGAGCTTGAGGTCGATATCGCTGTAAATGTGCTTGTTCCCGTAAGACTTGGACACGCCCTCCAGGCCCACGACCATGTCGCCCGAACGCGGTGGGTCGGGGAACTTAAAGTCGATGTGCTTGTGGCCTTCGGGCAGGATGACGAGCTCCTTTTTGATCTGCTCGATCTTGCGGATGCGCTCCTGCGCCTGGGCGGCCTTGGTGGGCTTGTAGCGGAACTTGTCGACGAAGACCTGCATGTGGGCGATGTCGCGCTCCTGGGCGGCACGCTTGGCGCGCATCTGCTCCAGGTTGTCCTCGCGCTGCTTGAGATAGCTGCTGTAGTTGCCGGTGTAGGTGGTCACGCGACGGTTTTCGAGGGCGGCGACGTGGTCGACGCAGGCGTCCATGAAGGCGCGGTCGTGGCTGACGATGAGGACGGCGCCGTCGTAGTTGGCGATAAAGCCGCGCAGCCACTGGACGCTTTCGAGATCCAGGTGGTTGGTGGGCTCGTCCAGAAGCAGCAGGTCGGGGTGGCGCAGGAAGAGCTTAGCCAGCGCGATGCGCATCTGCCAGCCGCCCGAGAACTCGGAACACGGGCGCTCAAAGTCGGTGACCTTAAAGCCGAGGCCGGACAGGATCTTGCGGGCGTTGCTCTCGAGCTCGTAGCCGCCCAAGTGCTCAAAGCGGTCCTGGACCTGGCCGTACTCGTTAAGGAGTGCGTCGACGTCCTTACCCTGCTCGGAGAGCTCGGTGATCTGGGCTTGCAGCTCGTTGGCGCGCTCGCCCATGCGGCGTATTTCTTTGGCCGCCGCCATGACCTCGGCGAGGATGGTAGTGTCCTTGTGCTCCAGGTTGGTTTCCTGCTCTAGGTAGCCCACCTGGCAGTCCTTGGCGTACTGGACCTGGCCGGCGTCGGGGCTGTCGATGCCCATGATGATTTTGAGCATGGTGGTTTTGCCGGCGCCGTTGGGGCCCACGAGCGCGAAGCGCTCGCCGGGGTTGATCTGGAAGGACGCGCCGCTAAAGAGGACGCGCGCGCCGAAGCTTTTTTCGATCTTGTCGACCAGGAGGATCATGGTGCCGCCTTTGACCTTGTGTGCCTATATGAAAAAAGGCCCCAACTTGCGTTGGAGCCTCATTCAATGCTCGGGTGGAGACGAGGGGGATCGAACCCCTGACCTCTTGACTGCCAGTCAAGCGCTCTCCCAGCTGAGCTACGCCCCCGTGCAAAGAAGTACTATACGGGAACTCGGACGGCGATGCAAGGACAATTTCGGAAAATATTTTGCGGGCGGCGGCGAGGGGGCGCAGCCCGGCCGCGGACGCAGGCGCGGGAACGGGCCGCGAGGCCCCGCGATGCCCTTTTCGCCCGCGGGGGCGCGCCCCGAGGGCGGCGGCGTTGCCGCCGCCCTCCTCTCCGGCACCCTCGGGACATCTCGAATCCCGCGGACCGCCGTTTCTCGCATCCGCGGCGCGGTCCGCCATCCGCCCAACGGCCATCCCGCCGGCGCCGGGCCCATTATCGGGGCCAACCGCGCCCCCGCCCGCCCGGCGATCTCAAAACCATGCCGGTTTACGGGGCCAGGCCGGGAACCCCCGAGCATGCCGCAATCGGTAAAATCAAAACCGCAGGTAGACGACTTGCGAATTCCGTGAAATGAAGGGTATGGACGTCCGGTCCGGGTCCGGCCCCGTAATCCGACATAGTTTTGAAATGACACTTGTCAACCAGCACTAACAATTACGTGGATTTGAACCGGAAACGTTTATCAAAGCAATTTGGCAGGCATGTGAAGTGGGAACTTTGACAAAAAGAGGCCGGGCTATTTGCCCGGCCTCTTGATTCTCTGGTGGGCCCTCCGGGATTCGAACCCAGAACCCAGGGATTATGAGTCCCCTGCGCTAACCGTTGCGCCAAGAGCCCTTGTAACGTGGCGGATGTGATAGAGCCCGACAGAGCAGGCCAACCATCTTGAACCACGACGTGAAATACTACCATGCACGCGGCACCCGTTCAACGCACGATCTTGTCGACCAGGAGGATCATGGTGCCGCCTTTGAGGCTTATAGGACAAAATGTGTGTCCCGATAGAACATCCGTTTCCATCCAT
>CABSYS010000254.1:0-2742 GCA_902482045.1 uncultured Collinsella sp. | reverse complement strand
GTTAAACGAAGAAAGCCCCGTCCCCCGGAACTGTTTCCTTGGCGCGACTTCTGGCAAAGCCAGGTGAGCGCAAAGGAAACAGTGTAGGGGGACGGGGCTTCCGGCGGGAAGTTTAGCGACGCTTACGCCTTGTTGACGGAGCCAAACTCCTCCATGAGCTCCTTGGTGCGGGCAACGATGTTGTCGCGACCAGGCTTGAGGAGCTTGCGGGGGTCAAAGCCCTTGCCCTGCTGATCCTTGCCAGCCTCGATGTACTCGCGGACGCCCTTGGCGAAGACGAGCTGCAGGTCGGTGTTGACGTTGATCTTGGAGATGCCCAGGGAGATGGCCTTCTTGATCTGATCCTCGGGGATGCCGGTGCCACCGTGCAGGACGAGGGGCAGGTCGCCGGTCTGGGCCTTGATCTCGCCCAGACGCTCGAAGGAAAGGCCAGCCCAGTCGGCGGGATACACGCCGTGGATGTTGCCGATGCCGCAGGCGAGGAAGTCGACGCCCAGGTCAGCAATCTGCTTGCACTCAGCGGGGTCAGCGAGCTCGCCGTTGGAGGTCACGCCGTCCTCGGTGCCGCCGATGCCGCCGACCTCGGCCTCGATGGACATGCCCTTGGAGTGGGCAAGCTCAACGAGCTCCTTGGTGCGGTCGAGGTTAAGCTGGAAGGTCTCCTCGTGAGAGCCGTCATACATGATGGACGTGAAGCCGGCCTCGATGCACTTGAAGCAGTCCTCGTAAGAACCGTGATCGAGGTGAAGGGCGACGGGAACGGTAACGCCCGTGGCCTCGACGGCAGCCTTGACCATGTCGGCGCAGACCTTGAAACCGCCCATCCACTTAGCGGCACCAGCGGTGCACTGAAGGATCAGCGGAGACTTGGCCTCCTCGGCGGCCTGGAGAATAGCCAGGGTCCACTCGAGGTTGTTGGTGTTGAAGGCACCGAGAGCGTACTTGCCGGCCTCGGCCTTCTTGAGCATGTCTGCTGCGTTGACGAGCATAAAAGAAACCTCCTGTAAGGTTGCTCCGATAACGCCTGAGATTTTACCACGGCGTACCCGAGCATAAACGTTCGTTTGTTCACGAATATCGTCCAAACAGACTTTTTTTGACCGTTTGCCCTACGGAATCGACCCGTTGGGGAAAAATAGCTTGACGTTTGGACGCTTCTCGTGCTTTAGAAGCTGACTATAAAGCTACACCTGCATGAAAGGGTTCTGCATGAGCTCGCGTGCCATGGTGGTCGAATCACCATGGCCGGTTAAGCAAACGGTGTCGGGCGGAAGAAGCCGGGCGAGCTTGGAGAGCGAGCACAGAATCGCCGCCTCGTCTCCGCCGGAAAGATCGGTGCGGCCGTGGCTACCCGGGAACAGGGTGTCGCCCACAAAGGCGATGTTCCCCTGCTCGGTGGCAGCAAACAAGACGATCCCGCCCGGCGTATGCCCTGGTGTCTCGATCACCTGCAGGCAGATATCGCCCACCTCGATAGCATCGCCCTCGGCGAGCAGGCACGTCGGCTCCCCGGGGTCGGGCGTCTCAATGCCCCACATAGCTCGCTGTTCCTTGATGTTCGTATGCGGCACCGCCGCATCCTTAGCACACAGCTCATACCGGCAGCCCTCGCCAACGGTGGTTCGCACGCCGGCAACACCACCAACATGATCGGCATGGCCATGAGTGCATACGGCGCCAAGCACGCGTACGCCGGGATGTTCGGCTCGAATATGCTCCACCAGGCGCTCGCCTTCCCACGCAGGGTCGATAATCACGCACTCATTGCCCGAAATAAGAGCATAGCTATTGGTCTGAATGGGACCGTTTACGAGCGTCTCGATCTCGACCGACCCCTTGGGAGTTACATCCAAGGACATAGCACTCATGTCCCTCTCCTCTCTATAGAACTCGAGGCATCAAACGATGCCTCGAGTGTAGCGAATATTGATAATGTGGCGCGTTCGTCGCGACTAAACGCGGCGCTTAAGCTGGGCTCCACCCTCGCCGGGCATCAGGCGGCGTGCGTCGTAGACCGAGTCAACGCTGCTGATAGAGGCCAGCAGCGGATCCAGACCACTCGCGTCCGAGATCTCGACCATAAAGCGCAGGGTTGCAATACCCTCGCGGTTGGTCGACGTGGCGGCAGAAAGGATATTGCCGCCCGCATCGCCAATGGCAATGGTGACATCCTTGAGCAGGCCCATGCGGTCCAGGCACTCGACCACGATCTCGACCTGGAAGAGGGTGTCGGCTGCGCCGTCCCACTCCACTTCGATCATGCGCTCGGGATGCTCCATAAGACCCTTGACGTTGGGGCAGTTGGCGCGATGCACCGAAACGCCACGGCCGCGCGTGATGAAGCCGACGATATCGTCGCCCGTCACCGGATTGCAGCAATGCGCCAGACGGACCAGCAGGCCGCTGTTGCTCTCGCCCTTGACGATAATGCCGTTGCTGGCGCTCTTGCCGCGCTTTTGCGGCTTGCGGTTGGAGCCTCGGGCCGGCTGCTTGACGACCTCGGCGATAGCCTCGGCCTTGGTGAGCTGTTCCTCGGGCTTGGGGTCCAAGATTTGCTCGACCTTGTTACCCACAGCGCGCGGGGCAACCTTGCCGGCGCCGACGGCGGCAAACAGGTCCTCGAGCTGCTTGAAGTTCAGCTGCTCCGCCACGGCGTTGAGCGCACGCGTGGATCGCGGCGTAGAGATGCCATACCCTGTCTCTTATACACATCTGACGCTGCCGACGACTTAATAGGTGTAG
>CABSYS010000253.1:0-2746 GCA_902482045.1 uncultured Collinsella sp. | reverse complement strand
GTAACTTTAGGCTGATGCAAGGTCTGAGACCGCGAGAAGGGAGACGCGATGAGTAGGTACACGAGGGGTCTCTTGGCGGTGATACTGGCCGTAGTGCTGGTGTTGCCGGCTGCAGCATTTGCCATGCTGCCCGAGGCCAACGCCAGGTCCAGTACCGGAATGGACGGACCGGAAGCGACAAAGGTAGTCGACCACGACACCAGTAACCATTGGAAGTTCTGGGCGGGCGGCTATGACGGCAGTAAGGTCACGACGCAAAACGTCGGCCGAATTTGGACGGATAAGACGGTCCAAGCAATCGATGACGGGAAATCGGACTTTTTGACCACGCTTTCGGCGATGTCTTCGACATCCGACACAACGTCGC
The DNA here is from genome assembly GCA_902482045.1 of uncultured Collinsella sp. Taxonomy (GTDB): domain Bacteria; phylum Actinomycetota; class Coriobacteriia; order Coriobacteriales; family Coriobacteriaceae; genus Collinsella. Next base: position 2,379 of record CABSYS010000253.1, on the reverse strand, counting down.
TGGTTTCCAAGCCACTCGACATCGTGATGGTGCTCGATGCCTCTGGCTCAATGGATGATCCTATGGGTGGTGGAGATTCTACCAAGCGTATCGATGCGCTCAAGAATGCTGCCAACTACTTTATCGACACCATTGCCGAGCAAAACAAGAGCATTGAGGACGCGAGCAAGCAGCACCAGGTTGCCATCGTTAAGTTTGCAGGAAAGAAGACTGACTGGATCGGCAATGACACCTATCGCGATGGCCGCTATAGCTACAACTACTCGCAGACGATGCAGAAGTTGACGGCGTGCTCGGGTGATGGCGCAATGAGCCTCAAGTACACGGTTAATTCCATCAAACCTGCCGGCGCCACGCAGGCTGATTACGGCCTTGAGCTTGCTCGCGATATATCGGGCCGCAAGGATGCCCAAAAGATCGTCGTGTTCTTCACCGATGGCTCACCTACGAGCTCTCGTGATTTTGAGCCCGCGGTCGCTAGGGACGCCATCAATACCGCCAAGACCATAAAGAGCGGCGGGGCGACCATTTATACCATCGGTATCTTCAACGGTGCGAAGCCGGACGACGATCCAACAAGCAGCGACACGAGCAATAAGAATAAGTTCATGCATGCCGTGTCGAGTAACTATCCGGAGGCCACATCGTCCGTAAGCCATGGCCTTTTTGGAAAGAAGTGGAATGTCAATTTTGGCAACCCCATTGCCGGTGCCAGCTACTACAAGTCGGCGACCAACGCCGCCGAGCTTGATCAGGTCTTTAAGGACATCTCGAGTGCTATTACGTCGGGCAAGGGTTTCCCGACCAAGGTCGAGGGCAACAATCCCAACGGTTCCGGCTACATCACATTCGAGGACGAGCTGGGCGCCTTCATGCAGGTCGATAGCTTTACCGGTGCCGAGTACAACGGCAAGACCTATGGTGCCGCCACCAAGTCGACCGATGGCAATATTGATACCTATACGTTTGACGGCGAGCTCGCCCATCTCGTAATTACGGTCGATCGCGCGGACAAGAACAATCCACAGCGCGGCGACATCGTGACGGTCAAGATTCCCGCATCGCTCATTCCGCTGCGCCGCTTTACCGTTGACAAGTCGGCGGGTACGTTTGTGGTTGACTCCACGGATGCTATTTCGCCTATCCGCGTGGTGTATGCATCGAGCGTAAAGTCTATTGCGCGCGCGAATCTGTTTACTCCCAATAACGTACCGGGGCTGCAGGATTATATCGACAAGCACAAGGACGCCGATTCCAATACCGTCAGCTTCTACGCCAACAAGTGGACCGGCGACGATGTGGGCGATACGGTCGCAAGCTTTGAGCCTGCCGCCACGAACGGCTACTACTACTTCCAAAAGTTGACGCCCGTCTATACGGACGCAGCCTGCACCAAGCTTGCAACTGAAAAGCCTTCGGGCTCTAAGACTTATTGGTACAAAGACGAGTTTATGGCGCAGAACTCGTCGGGCGCGCCGTACGATGATTCCGTTTCGATCCCGGTTAAGGGAAGCGAGCTTGAAAGCTTTGAAGGCGCTTTGGTAAAGGATGGCGATCACTGGTCGATTAAGGCTGGCACCGCGCGCCTCGCCTTTATCAATCAGCTCCACACCACCAAGGAGCGTGTGGGCGGAAACCCGACGGACACCGCACGCGACGTGATCAATCCCCAGTGGAACAACACGAAGGTTGTTTCTGGTGCGACGAAGGTCAATGTCTACCTGGGCAATAACGGCAAGATTAGCTTTACGCTCAATACCACGCCGGCAACGGTGGATACCAAGGCCAGCTTTGGCCTGACCAAGGTGCTCGAGGGCCGCGAGTGGACGGGTACGGATGCGTTTGAGTTTGAGCTCTCCGCGACGTCCGACAACAATGCCCCGATGCCCGACCCTGCGACCGTAACTGTGACCAATGCCGATCTCGACAAAGGCAAGGCAGCCATCAACTTTGGCAAGATTACTTATGCCGAGCCGGGCAAGTACACCTATGAGGTCCGCGAGAAGAACGCTGGTCAAACTATCGATGGCATCACCTACAGCAAGAACGTTGCGAAGATCACCGTGACGGTGACGCCCAACAAGAAGGGTGAGCTGAGCGCTGAGGTGAAGGTGGCTTGGAGCGAAGCCGACGTGACCGAGTTCAGGAACACCTACGCTACGAATCCTGTTGAGTCCAGCGTTACCGACCAGATTGCCGTGACCAAGGTCCTGACCGGGCGCGACCTTACGGCCGGCGAGTTCAGCTTTGAGTTGCGCGAGGTTAAGGGCGAGGACTCTGAGCTTATCGAGACCGTCAAGAACGCCGCCGATGGCAACGTTACGTTCAGCCCCTGTCTCTTATACACATCTCCGAGCCCACGAGACATGCGCAGATCTC
>CABSYS010000252.1:0-2747 GCA_902482045.1 uncultured Collinsella sp. | reverse complement strand
ACCACGATGCGCTCTACGCTTCGCTTATGGGTTGCCCCACGCCGGGTCGCTTTGATGTGCTGGGAATCAATCCGCTCAAGCTGATTGATGCCTGCCATAACCCCCAGAGCTGCGAGAATTTTGTGAGCGCACTGGACGAGATCGACCCATGCGTAGAGAATCGCCCCACGTTGCTATGTGCCGCGCTGGCCGACAAGGACGTGGCGGGTATCGTTGATGTGCTGATCCCGGCCTTCCCACGCGCGGTCGTAACCCAGACCGATTCTGATCGCGCCCTGCCGGCAGAGGAGCTCGCTGCTCTGGTGGACGCGGACAAGCTTGCGGGCGTATACCCCAGCGTATCCGAGGCCCTCGCAGCCTTCGATGCCGCGGGCGAGCCCTTCGTAGCAGCCGGCACCATCACCCTAGCCGGCGAAGTAGCGGGGCTGCTGCGCTAGCCCGCTCTGCTCCGTTAACCCATCCCCTCATCAGTTGCGGTGAAATAGGGACTGTTTTATGGGCTAGAAGCCTTAAACAGTCCGTATTTCACCGCAACTGATGAGGGGCTATTGGGTAGGCGCTAGTCTAGGCGGACCGGATCGTGGGGGTAGGCGTTGAGGATCTCGACGCCGGACTCGGTGACCAGGGCAAGGTCTTCGATGCGGACGCCGGTGCGGCCGGGGAGGTAGATGCCCGGTTCGATGGAGAACGTCATGCCCGGCTCGATAACCTGCTCGTTGACGAGCGAAACATCGCCTGGCTCGTGGTCCTGCAGGCCGATCGAGTGGCCCAGGCGATGCGTAAAGTACTGTCCGTAGCCCGCATCCTCGATTACGTCGCGCGCGGCGCGGTCCAGGTCGCACATGCGCACGCCCGGGGCGATGAGCGCCTCGGCGGCCTCGTTGGCGCGGCGCACGATGTCGTAGATGCGTGCGGTCTCCTCGTCCGGCTCTCCCCAAAAGAACGTGCGCGTCATGTCCGAGCAGTAGTTGCGATGACGCCCGCCAATGTCGAACAGCACCACGTCACCGCGCTTGAGTACGGTGTCGTCGGGCTCGTGATGCGGGTCGCCGGCGTTAGCGCCAAAGCTCACGATGGGCGGAAAGTTAAAGCCCTCGCAGTCGTGTTTGCGGTACAGGCCGAGCATCTGGTCGGCAATTTCGCGCTCCGTCACGCCCTCGTGAACGAGCTTGATGGCGTCGGCCATCACGGCGTCGTTGGCGGCTGAGGACATGCGCATGAGCTCCTGCTCCGCGGCATCCTTGTGGGTGCGTGCGGCGGTGACGGCAAAGTCGCCCAGGAAGAACTCGCTCGCGGCGTGACGATCAATAAGGGGCATCAAAAAGCCGGAGCGCATAACGGTGTCGATGCCGAGAGGCTTGGCAGGATCGATCTCGCGCGCGATGGTGTCGGTCACGACGTCGGTATCGGTGTGATAGGCGACGCGGGCATTGTCGTACTCGGGCAGCTGATGCAGGGCGTTGACCAAGATCACCGGCTCGGCATCGCGTGCGAGCAGCACGCCGCAAAAACGCTCGAACATATCGGCATAAAAGCCGGTCAGATAGTAGATCGACCACGGGTCGTTCACAAGCAGCTGCGCGCCGGGGTGCTGAGCCTCGAGCGCATCGAGCACGCGCGCCACGCGCTGGTCATCGACATGTGCCATACATCGTCCTTTCGCTTGGGTGCCACCATGGTATCCCCAATGCCAGGGTAGTCAATTTGGGACGGGGCTATTTTAGATGCGTCAAACATGCGGGCTGATAGGTAAAAGTAGTCAATATGGTCCCGTCCCAAACGGGCTGGTTTCAAAAGTATGGCGGATTACGGGGCTGGACCTGTATTACTTGATCATGGGAAAAATCGCGAAATTAAAACCGCAGGTAGAGGGTTTATCAAAAATCGAAAATCGCCGGTATGGATGTGGGTATCCGAATCAGCCCCGTAATCCGGCATAGTTTTGAAATGGCACTAAAGTAGGCACAAGCTAAATACCAATTCCAAGGATAGTTGCGGTGGAATAGTTCCTGGATGCCGGGGTTTTGGCGGAAATCAGGAACTATTTCACCGCAATTGAGGAGGGGCGGGGTGGATGGCGGGGTAGCTAAAAGAGCCCCGTCCCAAATGAACTACCTACGCAGGGTCGATGTCCATGCTGGCGATGAGGTCGGTACCGGTGTCTAGGAGGTTGGGGAGGACTACATCGCTCATGCGGATGGGGGCGTCGACGACCAGGCCGCGGATGAGGTCCATGGCTTGGGCGTGAAGTGACAGCGGGATGGCTTCGGCCGTGCGTACGGGAAGCAGCGTCTCGTCGCCGCCGGAAACGGCCACCGTGGTGGTGAGCACGCGCATGGGGCAGGTGAGCTCCTGATGTGCGAACTTGTCACCGCGCGGGCAGCTGTTGCCGGTCACGGAGCACACCTCTACCACGGCGCCGCCTGCGTCACGCTCCACCTCCACGGTCAGGAGGCACTCGGATGGGCAGGTGGTGCAGCTGAACTGTAGCGTTTCTATCACGTTTGTGCTCATGACTCTACGCCTCTTCAACGGGGTCGACGGACAGGACAATTTCGCTAACACCAAGGTCAAGTGCGCGCTGAATCACCTTTGCGGGCAGCGGGAAGCTCTCCATTACGCTCGGTTTAAACGGGCGGACCTTTCCTGCAAACAGCTCTTCGTCGCCTGCAAGAATGCGCACGCGGGCGGCGTCGACGGGTCGGCGTACGCGGAAGTTGAGTTTGGTGAGTGCCACAGTCGTAATG
>CABSYS010000251.1:0-2749 GCA_902482045.1 uncultured Collinsella sp. | reverse complement strand
ACGAGATCTGCGCATGTCTCGTGGGCTCGGAGATGTGTATAAGAGACAGTCACCGAGCTGCGCCGCGGCGACACCGACCGCCGAGAGTTCTTCGACCGCATTATGGAGGTCGTTGCCATGATGGGCGGTGAGGGCTCCGATGCTCTGTAAACTCGCTTGGGGCAACGTCCGCCGCGCCGGCCGCGACTACCTCGTCTACCTTTTGACGCTCACCCTGGGCGTCACGGTCTTCTATGCCTTTAACACCATCTCGATGCAGGTCGACATCGCCGGCATCGATGAAAAGGGCTTGGCGCAGGTTATGGGCAGCATGCTCGGCAACCTGACGTACTTTTTGGCCGGTGTCATGGCCTTTTTGATGGTGTATGCCAATAACTTCATCATGAAACGCCGCAAGAAGGAGTTTGGCCTGTACCAGGTGCTCGGCATGGGGCGCGGGCGCGTCGCCACGATCATGGCGCTCGAGACCGTGATAGTATCGGTTGTGGCCTTTGTCGCCGGCATTGTGCTGGGTGTGGGACTCTCCCAGCTCATGACGTTCTTTACGGCCTCGCTCTTTAAGACACAGATCGCCAATTTCCACTTCTTTTTCTCGGTGCATGCGTTCAATCTGACCCTTGCCTGCATGCTCGTAATGTTTGTGCTCACGCTACTGCTGAACCTTCGCGCCGTGCGTCGTACCAAACTCATCGAGCTTATGGGTGCCGAGCGTCGCAACGAGAGCATCAAGACGCGCAACCCCTGGATTGCGATTGCCATCTTTGCCGTGGGCGTGGTGCTTGTGGGCGTGGCCTATTACCGTCTGCTACGTGATGGGTTCCCGCTAACCGCGACGGACAACAAGCTGCAAGAGGCCATGAACCAGTTTGGTATTACGACCGCTATGGTTACCGTGGGCACCTTTGCCCTGTTCTGGGGACTCTCGGGCATGCTCATCAAGCTGCTGCAGAGCCTGCGCGGCGTGTATTGGCGCGGCCTCAACATGTTTACCGTGCGCCAGCTTGCGGCCAAGGTCAACACGGTGTGCTTTTCGATGGGCGTCATCGCGATGCTCCTGTTTTTGGCCATCACCTCGGTGACGTGCGGTATGTCGATTGCCAATGTGATGAACGAAAACCTGGAGCGCTATAACCCTGTTGACGTGTCACAGACGTATGTCTATTACACGCCCGATACGCTCGACTACTACAAAGAGTACATCAATCCGTCTGAAGCCGATCGCATGGTGCTGGCCGATAGTACGGTCGATTTGTACTCCGCATGGCACGGCGATCCATGGCACGGCGATCGTAAGGGCAAGTCGGCGGACAACAACGACGAGACCGGCAAGAAGGTCAATATTGCCGATGTTGCCGGTGAGCATGTGCAGATCGATTCGTATCTGAGTTACCCGCTTGGCGGTTCGGATCCTTCGGTGACTCCAAGTGAAATGTGCAAGGCCATGGGCGAAAAGCTTCCCAAGGCGTTCGGGGGTAGCAATGCCGATACGATGGGTCTGTTTGTGACGTCGGCGAGCCAGTACAACAAACTGCGTCAGATGATGGGCGAGGAGCCGGTGCACATCGGTCACGACCAGTATCTGCTCACGTGTGATATGGGCGGCGAGCTGGTCGACCTGTACACCAAGTATATGGCTGGCGGCCATGCCCTTACCTTGGGCGGGCATACGCTCAAGCCCGCAACCGATAAGTCGGACGAAGATACGGCGGCCATCGCCAACTCGGCGATGGGCAGTAATCCGGGTACCGTCGTCGTTGCCGACGAGCTGTTGTCCCAACTTAATCTGCAGCCGTATTCCAGTAGCCTGCTCGTTAACTACAAACAGGGGATGGATACGACCGAGGCAGACGAGAGTATTAAATACACTGTGCTCGACAATCTGCTCGTTGACGGCAAGGAGCCGGGGTCGTGGGGAACCTTCATCACACGCTCCGAGATGTACGCGCAAGCAGCGCAAATGAACGGTCTTATTAGCTACCTAGCCATCTACATCGGCTTTGTATTGGTCGTTGCATGCGCGGCGATTCTGTCGATCCAGCAACTCTCCAACGTGGCCGACGGCAGCCGCAGCTATCGTGTGCTGGCACAGATCGGCTGTGAGGACCGCCAGATTCGCCATTCGGTGATGGCGCAGCAAGCGGTGTTCTTCCTGTTCCCTCTGGCAGTGGGCCTGGCGCACTCCTTTGTGGCACTTAAGGTGATCATCGAGCTGGTGAGCATATTCGGAAATATGAGCATCGGTGGCACCGTGGGCCTCACCTGTGCAATCTTCCTGGCAGCATACGGTGGCTACTTCCTGGTGACCTATCTCATGAGCACCGGCATGGTGCGAGCTGCCATCGCCACCCGCTACAGCGAATAACAAGCGGGCAAAACCGTCGCAAAATCAGAGGCGTATGACTGCCGCGAAGGGACCAGGGGCCCTTTCGCGGCGGTTTTTGCCTATCTGGGGGTGTCTCGGATACAAGTGAGTAGACTTTTTTGAACTTGCCGAGCACATCGTGACAAATGATCTATAAAACTGCAGGTCAGAACTGTGGCGTTTTGGGGCGTGCTTGGCCTCCTGCAAAAAGCCTACTCACTTGGTTTTTCTGCTAGAAGACCGCCACGAGGGAAGGCAACTCCCCCGGGTAGTCGTTGGGGACGTTCTTAAACGACTAGCCGTTGGGGACGTTCTTGTTTGACTAGTCAAGCAAGAACGTCCATTACAGTCGAAATTGTCAGCCCGGGACCGTCTCGGGCTACGATT
>CABSYS010000250.1:0-2755 GCA_902482045.1 uncultured Collinsella sp. | reverse complement strand
GTGCAGAAACCGGCGACACGGATGCGGGCGATAACATCCCCGTCTCCCCCGCCGCGGTCACGCGCTGAGCCCAAGCCGGCATGGCAGGCTGCCCGGGCTGCGATTCCGAAGCCAAAGACGCAGCGGCACACGGCTCGCCAGCCCCGGCAAAACCCTCGACCTCGTCGAGCTCATCGGCCAGATTTACGCCGTGCACGTATCCCATATCTTCAGCCAGAACGTCATCGCCATACGGTACCGGCCTTCCAGCGTCATCGTATGCAAGGGGGTCCCGGGGGCGCCGACCATGCTCGGCTTCCGCTTTTCCATATTCATCAACACGCGGGCCTCTTGTAGCGCGAGGCGCCCCGGGTTCCCTATCAACAAAAGCATCGGGCTCAATCGTCATGCGCCGATCGGAATCAACCGTTTCCTCGCCCGCGCGCCCGTTGCCGCACAAACTGTGCGCAGCGATGACCTCGGTCGCCCCCGCGCGAAACAGCCCTTCGATATCCGACGGGTCGAGCGTCTCGATCAACACGACGACGCGACTCACACGGCCCTCGGCCGTCAGGCGCGCAACGGTCTTTCGCACGTCCTCGGTATCGAACAGAGATGCCGCGATGATGGCGGCACCGCGGCGCGAGGGAAACGCCCGCGCCATGGATACCAGCCCGTCCAGATCCCCCACGCGAAGCACCTGTGCGCCCACATCGCGACCCTCGACTTCCTGCTGTAGCAGCCCGTAATCGCCGCACGCGCAGCACGCAAGCCAGATCACCTTCATCACTCGTCGCCTCCGCTCTTTTTGCCGCGCGCCGTGGCGGGAATCGTCAAGCTGACCGTTCCCTTTCCCGAGGCTCCCAGCAATTCCTTGACATCTTCGGGGTCTGCCGCCAGCGTCACCCACTCGATCTTGCCTTCGCGCGTGGTGCCGGCATCTTCACTGGTATCGATCACGTACGCTCCGCACAAACGATCGGTCACGCCATCTTTTTGCACGTACACGTCCACATAGCTGCCCACGCCCGTGGCGCCGCCGACCGAGTGCTCGGCATCGACCGCCACCGAAACGGCAACCTTGCCTTTAGGCACCTCGAGCTTGTGGCTCTCGGCCTTGGTGTAGACATTGCAAATCACGGCATTTTTTGGAATGCGCGAGGTCGTCACGTCGCCGCGCACCTGACGCAGCTCGGTCGCCGCATCGCGCGGCAACAGACTCGCCAGCCATTCCTGAGTTATGACATTAGTCTCGTCGAGGGTCTCGCCCGCATCGATATCGCGCGCCGCGACGCACACCTCGACGCGATCGCCGCCGTACTTGGCCAGCGTCTCGGCCTGGGCCTGCTCAGCCTGCGAGCGAATCGATGACGCGTAGACCATGCAGAGCAGCGCGGCGAGCACGCCCGCGATCAGACTGATGGCGATGCGCTTGCTCTTGTTCACGGCCGCTCCTCTCAAGGTAGCACCGGGCAAATGCCCGTACCACCATTGTCTGGGCGACCAGGGTACAAAGCGGCGCAATCGCAATCTTGGTTTTACGTGTCAAACCAATTGCTGACCAAAAGCTGACCAGCCCGTCAAGCTCGTGGCAAGGTTTTGGTCAGAACGTCGGCAAAACGCATATTTCGAGGCGCTTTGGCAGCAAAAAAGCCGCCTCCCGAACAGTTGAGAGACGGCTGTCATAGGAAAAATCAATTACAGATGAACATCGGGATCGAGCATTTGGGCACTCACGCGCATGGATGACGCCAGGTTTTGGAACGTCTCCAGACGCAGGCTGTCGATCTGTCCGGCATCTTCGGCCTCGCGAACGGCGCAACCCGGCTCGTGAGTGTGCGTGCAATCGCCAAACCGGCACGCGCGCGACGCTTCGACGATCTCGGGGAAGGCGCGCGCCAGACCCCGCTCATGCCCCACAAGCGGCAGGCTGCGCAGGCCCGGGGCATCGGCGATCACGCCGGCGTCGCCCGGCAGCGCCACCATCACGCGCGCAACCGTGGTGTGGCGACCCTGGTCATCACGCTCGCGCACGCCGCCAGTAGCCAGCGCATCGTGGCCCAGCAGCGCGTTGAGCAGCGTCGACTTGCCGGCGCCCGACTCGCCCAAAATCATGGCACAGCTCCCAGCCGGCACGCAGGCGCGCACCTCGTCCAAGCCGAGGCCCTCGGCAGAAGACGTCACGATCACGCGCACAACCGGACCCACCAGACGGCGCACGCGGTCCAGATCGCGCTCGAGCTCATCGGCCTCGCAGCGGTCGGCCTTGGTGAGCACCACCACCGGCTCGGCATCGCAATCGAGCGCCAGCACCAGTGAGCGCGCCACGCGATCGAGCAGCACCTCGCCGGCGCCGAGCGCCTGCACGATCAGCACGCTGTCAACGTTGGAGCAGAGCACCTGGCGCTCGCCGCGGGCACGGCCACGCCAACGCTCAAAGCTCGTACGGCGCGGCAGTACGCACTCGATGACGCCCATGTCGTGCCCGGGAGCACGGCGAACCGCCACGCGGTCGCCCACGGCGGGCAGCAAGACCTCGTCCTCGCCACGCGACTTGGCAAACCCTACGGCATGCTCGGCACGAAACGCGTCATCGGCAGTTACCACCAGCGGAAACCCGCGGTCCAGGCGCACCACGGCACCAAGTTGCATCTGCTCGGGCTCCTCGGCCTGGGCGCAAAAGTCGTCAAATGCCGCTTGCTGAGCATCATCGATCGGCAGGTCGTCGAACGCCGGAACATCCCGCAGCGCGTCGAGTCCCGGCACGCTTGCCAGC
>CABSYS010000249.1:0-2763 GCA_902482045.1 uncultured Collinsella sp. | reverse complement strand
CAAAAAGGGGATAATACCCCTAAGATAGACAAAACTCTAATACTATAGCACCCTGCTGCCGCCATACGCAAGTAGCTAAATAAACCCCGTCCCAAATACGTACCAGACAACAACCTCGCATGACCAGTTGTTACGCGGTTTAGTAAAACCGCGTAACCTAAAGGTTGTCGGTGTCCAAGACGATGGTGAACGGACCGTCGTTGACAAGATCGACTTTCATATCGGCGCCAAAAATGCCGTGCGCCACGTGTTCGACATCTTGACGAACGAGCGTCAGGAAGTACTCGTAGAGCTCGTTGGCGACATCGGGGGCACCGGCATCCGTAAACGATGGGCGGCGACCGTGGCGGCAGTCGGCGAACAGCGTGAACTGCGACACCACGAGCACCTCGCCGTCGACATCGGCAAGCGCCAAGTTGGTCTTGCCGTTCTCGTCCTCGTTGATACGCAGCCCGCGGAGCTTGCCCCACAGCTTGTCGGCCTCGGCACGCGTATCGCCATGGCCCACACCCAGCAGCACCAGGTAGCCGCGTCCAATGCGGCCCACGCACTCGCCGTCGACCGTCACGCCGGCGTTGAGCACGCGCTGCACCACCGCACGCACGGCCTACTCCTCGCCCGTCAGTTTGGCGGATAGGTGCTCGAGCGCATGGAATCGATGGCTGATGGCGTTCTTCTCGTCCGCCGTCAGCTCGGCCATGGTCTTGCCCGGCGTGTCGACCGGCAGGAACAGCGGGTCGTAGCCAAAGCCGTGATCGCCGCGGCCCTCGTGTGCGATAACGCCCTCGCAGGCACCCTCACCATAGGTGACCAAACCGTCCGTGTCGATGAGCGCGACGACGCTCATAAAGCGCGCAGTGCGGTCCTCGTCGGCCACGCCTTCCAGGTTAACGAGGAGCTTGGCATTGTTGGCGGCATCGTCGCCGTGAACGCCCGCGTAGCGCGCGCTATACACACCGGGCTCACCGTCCAGCGCGTCGACGACCAGGCCCGAATCGTCGGCAATGGCCATGAGCCCCGTCTCCTCTACCGCAGCCTGCGCCTTGATGATGGCGTTCTCCAAAAACGTCGTGCCGTTTTCCTCGGGATCCTCAAAATCACCCAGCTGGCCGAGCGCCACAAAGCGCACCTCGGGCATGACCTTGCCCAAAATGGCCTCGATCTCGGTGAGCTTATGGGCGTTGCCCGTTGCCACGACGATGGTCGCCGCCGGGTCGAGGGTGTCGATGTCGATCTTCTCAAGTGCCATGAGTGGCCTCCTTGTTCTTATAACAACGCCACACAAAAGGTAATTAGGCTCTCAAGCCCCTCCCCTCGCGCGGCAGCAGCCTTACAGTTCAGCGTTTCCGCAGATAAAACCTGCCAAAATAAACCTGTCCCTTTTTGGCAGGTTAGGCGAGGACTTGGCGCTGGAGCTCGATGAGCTCGGCAATGCCCTTGTCGCCCAAATCGAGCAGGGAATTGAGGCGCTTGCGGTCGAAGGGCGCCTGCTCGCCAGTGCCCTGAAGCTCGATCATCTCACCGGTATCGGTGGCGACAAGGTTCATGTCGACCTCGGCGTGACTGTCCTCGGAATAATCCAGGTCGAGCAGGGTGTTGCCGTCGACAACGCCCATGGAAATCGCGGCGACCTGGCCCGTGAGCGGAATGCGCTCGAGCTTACCCGCCTCGACCCACATGGCAAGGGCGTCGTGCAGCGCCACCCAGGCGCCGGTAATGCTCGCCGTTCGCGTGCCGCCGTCTGCCTGAATCACGTCGCAGTCGACGGTAACGGTGTACTCGCCGAGTGCCTTCATGTTGACGACGGTACGCAGGCTGCGACCGATGAGGCGCTCGATCTCCATGGAGCGGCCCTTGCGGTTGGCATGCTCGCGCTTGCAGCGCTTGCCGGTCGATGCCGGCAGCATGGCGTACTCCGCCGTTACCCAACCGGCCTTGGCGCCCTTGCGCCAGCCCGGCACGCCCTCCTCGATGGTGGCAGCGCACAGCACGCGCGTATCGCCAAACTCGGCCAGGCACGAGCCGTGGGCATGTTTCATAACACCACGGGTGAGCTTGACGGGGCGCAGCTCATTGGCGGCACGACCGTTGGCGCGGTTGACCTGCATGTACTCCATAGAAATATCCTTTCGACAAAAGAAGAGGGCAAGTCTTTGGACGGTAACCCTACATCTATTTCAGTTCGTCGATATCGATATGCTCAATGCTCTTGAGCGGCTGGCCAAAGATAAAACTGCCCGCCACCGCAAACTCGGCAATGTTATCGGACGTCGTTGCAAAACGATGCTGCGGCTCGGCAGCGTCGCCCGCCAGCTGCTCGCGGCGCGTGAGGATATCGGTCAGCTCGCGTGTGGTCTCCTCGGCGGAACTCACGACGCGCACCCCAGGCCCCAGCGCATGCCGGATAGGTCCCACCAACAGCGGGAAATGCGTACAGCCGAGCACCACGGTATCGATACCGTGGTCGCGCAGCGGCTCAACCGTGGCACCCACCAGCGCACGCACGGCAGGCGTATCGAAGATGTCCTCGTTCTCAAGCCACTGTTCCTGCAGATGTGCACCCGAGGCGAGCTCGTGTTCGACAACCTCGACAAAGCTCGAGGCAGGACAGCCGTATACATCGACGCCGGCATCTAGATCCTGAATGGCGCGCGTGTAGGCGCCCGAGCGAATAGTGAGGTTGGTAGCGAGCACGCCCACGCGACGCGTACGCGCTGTCTCTTATACACATCTCCGAGCCCACGAGACATGCGCAGATCTCGT
>CABSYS010000248.1:0-2772 GCA_902482045.1 uncultured Collinsella sp. | reverse complement strand
CGAGACGTCGACCTTGAGCTCGACATAGCCGCCCTCACCCGCACTGCCCATGGCCTGCACAAATGCACCGATCACGGGCAGAGGCTTAACCTCGCCGACAACAGACACGGACGAAACGCCGCCGGCACCGGCCCGCCCCAACTCGATATCCCACGACAGCGGCCCGCCGGCATGAAAAATCGAGACGTTGGGCACCGCGGCAAGTCTGCGGCGAGTGAACTCCTTAAGGTCATCGTCGCCCTCCACCGTCGTCGTAGTCATGAGCCGTGCGGTCTCGGCGGCGGCAGACTCCATGACCGCGCGCGTATAGAGCAGGCACACCGGCTGCAACGCGAGCAAGATAAGCGTCAAAAACGTCGGCAGCAAAAAGGCGGCCTCGACCGTAGACTGCGCCCGATCCTCGCACGCGATATCAATACAGAGCGATGTCCTTGGCACCCGTCGCGGCATCGATAACCGACGACGGAGCGACGCCATGAGACGCCGCCCGCTCGACCAGTGCCGCCAAGCGCCCATCGGTGCCAGCGCGCCAAAGCCCCGCAATCGCCAGCACAATCGACAACAGCGCCACAGTGACGATGGCGTATTCGACGGTCGACTGAGCAGATTCCTCACGCAGGACATCATGCATTTCACGACCCCTCCTTTGACTCCGTTGTTTGCGGAACCAGACGCACGGCACGCAGGCGGCACGAGGCATCGCCGGCATCCGCGGCAACCGTCACCATGTCGACCCAGCCTCGCCCATCGCGCACGATGGCGCCCCATACGTTACCCTTAATATCGAGATAGCCACTCAGGGCGAGCTGGGCCGTGGGCACCTCGCGGTAGGCGCGCAACAGGCCTGCCGCCGCCTCGGTCATCGGCCGGTCCTCAGACCATGCGAGTCGAACCGCGATCGCGTTGTCTGCAGACGGCTCCGTCGCGCTGGCGGCCCGCTCGTCGAGTGCCTGCAAAAAGGTCCGAGCCGTGACGGCGGCATTCTGGCCGCCCGTATCTTGCGCGCCTTCCGCTTGTGACACCGCCGCCGAGCCCGATCCCAAATCGGCAGTAGCGCCTGGACGCTGCTGCCGCGCAACACCCAGCCCCCAAAACGCCACCGCTATTGCCACGAGCAAACAGACGAGCACCAGCGGCGAACCAACAGGCCGCCTGCCTCCTACAGGCTGTTGATGCCGTCTTTGATCGCGTTCCATAGTTCTTCGACTTTGCTCTTAAACGCGACGATGGCGATAATCGCGATCACTACGAGCACACCGACCAAGATGGCGTATTCGGTAGTGCCCTGCGCGCTCTCCTCCCGCAACAGCGCCTTGGCACGCTGGCGAGCGCGGAATGCCCGGCAAAAAGCCCAGCTCCAAGCCTTGCCCGCAATGTCGGTCATCGTGTTCATGTATTCCTCCCTACATCATCCCGCCTGCTCCCAGCAGCGGGCCCAATATGGACAGAAGCAACGCCGGCAAGATGAGCGTGCCGGTGGGAATCAGCAACTTGACCGGTGCGCGCTCGATCTCGCGCTCGACTGCGGCGCGATGGGCCGCACGGATCTCGCGACTTTGAGCAGCCAGCGTCTCGGCCAGCGGAGCGCCCAGGGCAAGCGCCTGCCCCACCGTGATGGCAAAGGTCTCGAGCGCCCTCACGTCCAAATCACGCGCGGCAGCCAACAGCTCGGCCTCGCGCGTCCCCACGCCCACCTGCCACGCCATGCAGGCTCGCTCAAGACGGACGGCCAGCACCGACCGACGATTGGCACAGAAAATCTCGAGCGCCGCGTCAAACGAAAGGCCGGCAGAAAGCCCCAGGCGCACCACGTCGATCATCTCGGACACCTCACCGAGCGACACCCGCGCCGGGCCGCCCGCCCCAATCGCGCCCTTCATTCGCGCGGTCAAGGCATCAATCACCGAGCAGCCCGCAGCAATGACCAGCACCGCCTCACGCTTGCACGTCTCTGCAATCTTGCGAGCATCCGCACGCTCCAAACCTGTCGCGGTAAATACGCTCAGGGCACACAGACAAGCCGCGGCCCCGACCAGGGCGCTCATAACTCCACCCGCATAATGCGCCGGATAACTACCAGGGCAACGACGTTGAGGGCAAGTCCCAGCACCATGGCGCCCGCACCAGCCGGCGTCGCAAGACCGCGGCGAAAGTCTGCTGAAAGCAAAGCCAGTACCGCGCACATGCCCGCCGGCATCGCCGCGACCATGTGTGCCGACATACGCGCCTGTGACGTCTTAACGTCCAGACGGCGTTTGAGCTCAATGCGCTCACCCACCATGCTCGACGCCTCGGACAGCAAGCCGGCAAGCGGAGCCCCGGTACGCTGCGACACTTTGAGCGCCAAGGTGACAAGCGAAAGGCCGGGGGCATCGATACGGTCGAGTAGGTCATCCAGCGCATCAGTCGCCGAGACGCCGCAGTCGATCGCCGCCGCCACGCGCAAAAACTCGGTATGCACCGGCTCTTGCGCGTGAGTTCCCACAAACCTCATGCCCTGGGCCAGCGAATGGCCCGAGGCGAGCGACATGGAGAGCGCCGTAAAGGCCTCGGGCATGGCTTCTTCCACATCGCGTTGCTCGCGGCGGCGGTCGAAGGTATCGCGAGCGGCGCCTACACCAAATGGCACGAGCAGCCCCAGGACAAAGCCGATGGGCGACAGCGATACGACAGTCAGGGCAATGCCGCAGACACCACTCGATAGCAGCAAGCATGCCAGGCGCGCCTCGTCGTCCTCGATGACAAGGCCAAGGCGATGTGCTGGAACTGTCT
>CABSYS010000247.1:0-2783 GCA_902482045.1 uncultured Collinsella sp. | reverse complement strand
TATAAGAGACAGCACCTGCCCAGTCTCAACATAAGCCCGCCTTGCCCTCCAAGTCTGTTGGGTCCGTCCGTCCTGCCAAGCGCCCGGTCGTCGGCTCTCAGCTGGGGGGACGCCCCGCTTCTAAAAAGACGAGTCGTCCGGCTCCGCGTCCTTCGGTGACGCCCAAGCCGGCGATGGGCACCAAGACCTCCCGATCCATGGCGACGCCCAAGCCTTCGCTGGGAGCTCGTGCGCCGCATGCCAGCCGTACGTTGGCTGGCACTAAGCCGCGTTCACTGACATCGGTACCCGCCGCCAAGGCGTCTTCGGCAAAAAAGGGCATCAATCCTCTGTCATCGCTCGGTGCCATGGCGGGTAAGGCGACCGACGCCGCTTCTGCCATGAAGGGTAAAGGCAAGATCGCGGGCGGCATCCTGGCAGCCGTGGCCGTACTTGCCATTATTGCCATCGTCGTCATCAACTCTGGCCTGTTCTCCGCCACCGATATTCAGATTCATGGCAGCGAGCATGTGACCAAGCACGACGCCATGCAGCTCATCAGTCTTCCCGAGAACACGTCGCTCTTTAACGTGGATCCCGATCAGATCACCGAGGGCCTCAAGCAAAACCCATGGGTCTCGGGCGTGGATGTCCAGCGCCAGTTTCCCCATACGCTTATCATCACGCCGACGGAGCGTAAAGTTACCGCCATTGCGTATATCAGCTCCGACGACCTTGCCTGGGCTATCGGAGACGATGACACCTGGATCGCTCCGCTGTCGACGTCTGTCGAGGTGGACGACCAGGGGAACGTCATTACATCGGGGGAGGGTGCCAACACCCTGACCGGCATCGATGCGGCCCTGGCGCTTGCTAAGCACTACGGCGCCGTGCTGTTGACTGACGTCTCGGCCGATGTCGCACCGGTTTCGGGTCGGGCGGTGAGCTCCAAGGCCGTTAAGGCCGGCCTGGATTACGCACGCGGTTTTTCGAGCGAGTTCTTGGACCAGGTGAAGGATATTTCCACGCCTTCTGTTGAGGCTATCTCGGCAAATCTCGACAACGGCGTCGAGGTATCGCTGGGCGATTCGGATGATATCGCCAAGAAAGAACGCATCGTGACCAAGCTACTTTCGCAGGTAGAGGGCGTAACCTATATCAATGTGCGCTCTCCAGGTAACTACACGTTTAGGAACGCACCGACCGCCTAGCATCCTAAACGGCTTTGTTGAGGGGCCATACCACGCCGTTTATCTGGTTTGTTTGGTTTTCACGGTCAATTATTTGACTGCAACGTTCATAATGTGCAAACATAATACGGTTTACCTTTGCATTTACTTTCAACCTGAAGGTTAATGTGCGCAGGGGTCGACCCATGCTATGGCTATAACCTTTGTTCGGAGGACCGACATGCACGAGACAGAGATCAACAACTACCTTGCCGTCATTAAGGTGGTCGGCGTCGGCGGCGGCGGTACCAACGCGGTCAATCGAATGATCGAAGAGGGCATCCGCGGCGTCGAGTTTGTTGCCATCAACACCGATGCTCAGGCGCTCGCGATCTCTGATGCCGATATCAAGGTGCACATCGGCACCGACCTTACCCGCGGCCTGGGCGCCGGCGCCAACCCCGAGGTTGGCCGCAAGGCTGCCGATGAGTCCCGCGACGATATCGCCGAGGCGCTCGCTGGCGCCGACATGGTGTTCATCACCTGCGGCGAGGGCGGTGGTACCGGTACCGGCGCTGCTCCCATCGTTGCCGATATCGCGATGAACGAGGTCGGCGCGCTGACCGTCGCCGTCGTGACCAAGCCCTTCACCTTCGAGGGTCGCAAGCGCAAGAAGAGCGCCGAGGAGGGCATCAAGACCCTCTCCGATTGCGTCGACACCATGATCGTTATCCCTAACGACAAACTGCTCGACATCGCCGAGAAGAAGACCACCATGCTCGAGGCGTTCGCGATTGCCGATGGCGTCCTTTCCCAGGGCACCCAGGGCATCACCGACCTCATCACCGTCCCGGGTATCATCAACCTGGACTTCGCCGATGTTAAGACCATCATGAAGCAGGCCGGTACCGCCATGATGGGTATCGGTACCTCTTCTGGGGATACCCGTGCCGTCGACGCTGCCCAGCAGGCCATCTCCAGCCCGCTGCTCGAGAGCTCCATCGATGGTGCCACGCGCGTGCTGCTTTCCATCGCCGGTTCCAAGGACCTGGGCATCCAGGAGATCAGCGACGCCGCCGACGTTGTCGCCAATGCCGTCGACCCCGAGGCCAACATCATCTTCGGTACCGTTGTTGACGAGTCCCTGGGCGATCAGGTGCGTATCACCGTCATCGCTACGGGCTTCTCCGACTCCAACGTCAACCGTCAGGACGAGCTCTTTGCCGCCCAGCAGTCCCAGAGCAAGGCCGCTGCTTCTGCTGAGCCGCAGCGCACCGCTCCGGCTGCCAGCCCTGCTCAGGCTGCCCCGACTCGCAACGTTGGCGGTACCGAGCTTCCCAACTTTGGTAACGATCAGTTTGAGCTTCCCGACTTCCTCAAGCGCGGCAGCTTCTAAGTCGTTCTTCGCATTGTTTTGCACAGGGGCGCGTCCGTATGGATGCGCCCTTTTTGTTCCTCGTTTGTAAACGAAAGCCTCCAATCTCCTTACGTTCCCTTTACGTTTGGTCCCTACTGCTGCGGGTATCCTTTTAAAGAAGTATGACAGCCGTATAAAAGCAGGCTGCGCGGCGATGCCGCGATACTTGTGTTATTAGGAGGCTTTAGTATGGCAGCACGTGCGGACAACGTTTCGCG
>CABSYS010000246.1:0-2784 GCA_902482045.1 uncultured Collinsella sp. | reverse complement strand
TTTGATTGAAATAGCACTCTGCTTGTGGTATAATACAGATGATCCAAACCATTGCTTTTCTGCTGATAACATTGGGCTTGATAATCTTTTGATAACAGGAGTCCGACAACGCCGTATAAGTTGGATAATTGGTATCAAATTGAGCAACTAAGAGTCAAATCCCCTAAACAGTATTGTTTAGAACCAGTTTTACTTTGGCGAGTGGGAGTAAACTGGAGCGGATTTTGCGCAATCGAAATTCCGTCCGTAGAGTGTCGCAGTGTGCCGCCACGTACGAAAAAGCGTAAAGCCACCTGTGATTTTGGGTGAGTAAAAACTATTGAGACCCTCTGGAAACAACGTTTTCAGGGGGTCTCTTTATGCCTTTTGACCTGCAGTTTCAGTCATTTTTACTCTAAAAGCGCGTACACCACGGACATGGCGACACGCAGCGGACGAAGAGTAAAGGATTTTTCGGAGAGTGAACTGTCCCAGTAGTTTGTCCCACCACCCCAAAAACGCCCCTGAAACTCAAGTGAAACTCAATAGGAACGCAAGGGCGTCATCGTGCGAGCACCGCAGCCTGAGCCGCCGATACCAGGCTCGTTTGCGACGCCGTCGCTGCTTGCCTGGATCGTCAACGGCAAGTACGTCATGTCGCTGCCGCTCTACCGCATAGAGACAGACCTCAAGGCGTGCGGCGCGACGATATCGCGCCAGGACATGGCGAACTGGATGATGAACGTGCACGCGCGCTGGCTGGCGAAGGTCCATGAGAGAATGAAGGTCGAGCTGCTGTCGCATGTCAGGATTCATGCCGATGAGACCACGGTTCAGGTCCTGAAAGAGCCGAACCGCGAGGCGAAGAAGAAATCGAGGATGTGGCTGTTCTGCTCGGCGCGCTGCAACGTGCCCGTGTATGTATTCGAATACCACGAGACCCGCAGGAAGGGCGTTGCCCAGGAGTTTCTTGCGGGCTGGTCCGGCACGCTTACCGCCAACGGCTACAAACCCTACTTCAATCTCGGCAACCCCAACATCGCCAACACGGCGTGCCTCGTCCACGTGCGCCGCTACTTCGCCCAAATCGTGAAGATCGCCGGCGGCGACGCCAAGGCGGCGTCTGCGGCCAGCGTTGCGCTCGAGGCAAGGCGCAGGATCGACGCCATGTTTCAAGGTCGACTCCAAGTTCGACGACATGGAGCCGGGTGCCAGGAAGGCCGCCCGCGACGCGGAGCTCCGCCCGCTCATGGAGGACTTCGGGGGGATGGGCGCGGGCCAGCTTCCCCTAGCCTCGCCGAAGCTGGCGCCGCACCGTGCGCTGCAGTACGCTGTGGAGTTCTGGCCCTACGTCATGAACGTGCTCGAAGACGGGGCACCTGGAGCTCTCGAACAACGTCGCCGAGCAGGCCCAGCGAATCTTCGTCGTAGGGCGCAAGAACTGGCTCTTCAGCGATGCGCCACGCGGCGCGCGGGCGTCTGCGGCGATATACAGCGTCACCACCACGGCCAAGGCCAACGGGCTCAATCCCAGGCTTTACGTCGAGTGGCTGCTGACCGAGATGCCCAACGCCGGCGAGCTCACCGATGAGGTTGTGGACTCGTTCCTGCCATGGTCGGATAGGGTGCCTGAGTCCTGCAAGCTCGACCCAGCCGCTGCCGAGAAGGCCAAAGAGATGCCTGACGACTTCATAATTAACATCGACCCCGATGCGTTCGACGACGAGATGGCGAACAACGCCGAGGAGGGCCTGTAGCGACATAGCGGCCTAAGGCATACCGCAACGCAAAGATGGAAACGTCCAGGACTTTTCCATCCGTATGCCGGAATGGCCCTGGACGTTTCCTGCTACGCGGTCATTTTGACGCTTACGCTCTAATGCCTCCACCGCTTGTCGCGGGCGGGGTAGACGATCCAGGCGGATGCGTAGCTTGCGATAAGGCAGACAATGACGCAGACGATGCTTGTCTGGAACCCGAATGAGTCATTGATAACGCCCCAGATTACGCTTGCGAAGCCAATGCCGATGTCATTGGCGAGCAGGAACAGGGCGTTTGCGGCGCCCCAGCGCTCTGGCGGGGTGTTCTTTACCGCTACGCTTTGATTAAGTGGCAGGCTTATGCCAGTGGCGAGACCATAGAAGATTCCGGACGCCAGGAAGACAGGTTCCCCGTACGGTGCGGCAAGTAGCATAAGGCAGCAGAGGATGCCGCACGCGACGGCTCCGGTCATTGTTTTGATTGCAGGTACGGTGTCCATGAAATGCTTTGAAATCATGCGAATGATAATCATGCTTACCGCGCTGATGGTGTAGAAGAGACCGGCGTGGGTATAGCCGAGAGTAGTACCGTACAGACCGGCAAAGAAGACGCCAAAGCCAAAAGTGGGGCACATGATCATCTGTGGGATGGCGCCAGGCAATGCGCGCGGCTCGAAGATGTTGAATGAGTCACGCAGGGTTCTCTTGGACACCTGGTCGCCTTCAGGATACTTTTCACTGTTAATTGTTTCGGATGTAGTTACTGTGGTGGAGCTGGGTGCCTGCCCGTCTTTTGAGTCGAGTTCGAGCCGGGTTTCCATTTTGATTCGGTATGCGCTGGAGCTTGGCAGAGTTTGCCATTTACTTTCATAGCGTGCGTTGAGGGCGATTACAAGCCCTGCAAACCCAACCAGGGCAAGGCCGACATAGAGGTTCGTTGAGGGATCGGTTCCTACTAGGTAAAGTGCGAAGGCTGGGCCGATGCTCATGGCGATAGCCTGTCCGAGGCCGTGGTATCCAATGCCTTCGCCGAGCCGTTCTTGCG
>CABSYS010000245.1:0-2785 GCA_902482045.1 uncultured Collinsella sp. | reverse complement strand
CTGCCGACGACATCGTGGGTGTCGTGGCCATCACCGCCGTCCAGGCTCAGATGGCTGAGTAGCGGATGCACTCGCCCGAAGGCCGCACGGGCTAACCCCTGAAAACGTCCTCGACCAATGAAACGCCCCCGTTCTGCTCCTCCGGAGCTACGAACGGGGGCGTTTCTGGTCTGCGGATTGTTTTCAGGGGTTAGCCCGTGCGGCCTTCTGCCGTCACGTGGCAATCAGGGAATCCGGGGTGGACGGCGGCTTGGCTACGAGCTAGGCTGAGAATCTGAATGATTGGATGCCGTTGTTGGGAGCGCAGGCGTTGCTGGTGACAATCACTTTGGGACTGGAATTTCCGCCTGCTAGTAAAAAAGGCCTCCGGAGCTGTTGCTCTGGAGGCCTTTCGTTTACTTGCAAATGCGTGCGTTAGTTGTTCTTGGTCAGGCGCTCGACGTCGTGGGCGATCATGTATTCCTCGTCTGTGGGGATGACCATGACCGTGACGGAAGAGCCGGCGGCGCTGATGACCTGCGGGCCGTTGCCCACGGCCTCGCGGTTCTTGTTGTTGTCGATGCGCACGCCCAGCCACTCAAAGCAGTCGCAGAAGGCCTTGCGGATCGACCAGTCGTTCTCGCCGATGCCGGCGGTAAAGGTAATGGTGTCCACGCCCGCCATGGAGGCGATCATGGAGCCGGCCTGCTGCATGGCCTTGTAGGCGAACATATCGAAGGCGAGCAGGCAGCGCTCGTCACCCTCGGAGGCGCGCGTACGGATGTCGCGGGCATCGTTGGAGATGCCCGAGATGGCAAGCAGACCGGACTGCTTGTTCATCATGTCGTCGACTTCCTGGTAACTGTAGCCGCCCTCGCGCTGCAGGTAGCACACGGTGGCCGGGTCGATGGAACCGCAACGGGTGCCCATCATCAGGCCGTCAAGCGGCGTGAGGCCCATCGTGGTATCGCGGCACACACCGTCCTCGATGGCAGCAAGCGAAGCACCGTTGCCCAGATGGCACGAAAGCAGACGGTGACAGCGCGAGCCCAGGATCTCCTTGGCCATCATCCACTCATAGCGGTGGCTCGTGCCGTGGGCACCGTACTTGCGCACGTGGTACTTGTCGCACACGTCCTTGGGCAGGGAGTAGGTGTAGGCGACCTCGGGCATGGTCATGTGGAACGAGGTGTCGAAGACGGCCACGTTGGGCAGCTCCGGATACTTCTCGCGGCAATATTCGATTGCCGCCGCCTCGCCGTAATTGTGCAGCGGAGCGAGCGGGGCCACCTCAAGGATCTTAGCCATGACCTCGTCGTCAACGACTGCGGAATCATCGAAGTGCCAGCCGCCCTGAACGATACGATGCCCAATGCCATCGATCGTGAAGTCGGTCTTCTCGAGCTCCTCGAGCACGCGAGCGATAGCAGAGCGATGATCGGGGAAGGGAACCTCCTCGGTCTGCTTGGTGCCACCGTTCTCGGAGTGACCAAAGATGCCCATCTCCGATCCGATACGCTCGCAGTTGCCCTTGGCGAAAACCTCGCGGGTATCGGTGTCCAAAAGCTGATATTTAAGGCTCGAGCTGCCGGCGTTGACAACAAGTACGTTCATGAGACTCCTTCGTGATTACAGTACGGTCAGCAAACCTATAAGGCGACCGTACCCTTAATAAGAAGTTATCAGAATTCAATAAATAACTATTAAACTCTTCGCCCAAAGAGCATAAAAGGGGGCTGAACGGCACAAGGCCATCCAGTCCCCTCCCCTTGCATCAATTACTTGCCGCTGACGATGCGCTCGACGTCGGAGGCGATCATGAACTCCTCATCCGTGGGGATGACGAAGATCTTGACCTTGGAATCCTTGGCGGACAGGCACCAAGCGCCGTCGCCGCGCAGGGCGTTGCGGGCATGGTCCATCTTGACGCCCATAAAGGCCAGACGGTCGGCCACGCCAGCGCGGACAGCCGGAGCGTGCTCGCCGATGCCGGCGGTAAAGACCAGGGTGTCCATGCCGCACATGGAAGTGGCCATCTCGGCGGCCTTGGCGGCAATCTTGTAGACGAACATATCGAAGGCGAGCTGAGCCTCGGGATCACCAGCAGCGGCGAGCTCCTCGACGTTGCGGCAGTCGTTGGTCTTGCCGCCGGTCACAGCCAAAAGGCCGGACTTCTTGTTCATCATCTCGTCGACCTCGTCGAAGGTGTAGCCGCCCTCGCGCTGCAGGTAACACACAGTAGCCGGGTCGATGGAACCGCAGCGGGTGCCCATCATGACGCCGTCGAGCGGGGTGAGGCCCATGGTGGTGTCCATGCACTTACCGTCCTCGATAGCGCACAGGGAAGCACCAGAACCGATGTGGCACACGACAACCTTGCGGGCCTCGCCGTTGGTCATCTCGGCAACCTTCTTGGAGATGTAGCGGTAGCTGGTGCCGTGGGCGCCATACTTACGGATATGCAGCTTGTCGCAAACATCCTTGGGAAGGGCGTAGGTCTTGGCGACCTCGGGCATATTGAAGTGGAAAGCGGTGTCATAGACCGTGACGTTGGGCAGGTCGGGATACTGCTCGAGGCAGTACTCGATAACGTTGGCCTCGGGGTTGTTGTGCAGCGGGGCGAGCGGAGCGACCTCGCGAATCTTGGCGAGAACGTCCTCGTCGACGAGGGAGGAATCGCCAAAGTACCAACCGCCCTGAACGATGCGGTGGCCGATGCCCTCGATCTTGACGCCGTTGGCCTCGAGGTCCTTCAAGACTGTCTCTTATACACATCTCCGAGCCCACGAGACATGCGCAGATCTCG
>CABSYS010000244.1:0-2794 GCA_902482045.1 uncultured Collinsella sp. | reverse complement strand
ACATCGCCCTTATGGACGATGTCACCCACTTGCGCATGTACGGTAAAGTGCTTGCCCTCGAGCTGAACAGTGTCCAAACCAACGTGGATGAGCACGTCTAGGCCATCGACCGTGTTGAGCGCAACGGCGTGTCCCGTGGGAAAAATGGCCTCGACCTTGGCGTCTGCCGGCGCAATCACGCGCGTGCCGGTAGGCTGAATCGCCACGCCCTGGCCCAAAAGGCCGGTGGCAAACGTCTGGTCATTGACCTCGGACAACGGAATGACATCACCCGAGATGGGAGCATCCAGCGTAAGGACTCGACCACGCATACCAAAAGACCTTAGGACTTTAGTGAACATGCTCCCCCTCGGACATACCGATCAACCAAAATAACCTTAACAGTTTACCACTTGGCACCCGTTTTTGACCATTAGGGAAGTTCGCGCTTGACAACCTCGACGATGTCGTCGACAACGCGCTGGGTCAGCTCGTGCGTCTCGGCCTCGGCCATCACGCGGACCAGCGGCTCGGTACCGCTCGGGCGCACCAGAATGCGGCCGCGGCCGTCAAGCTCCTTCTCGGCAGCAGCGACGGCATCCCAGATGGGCTGGCAATCGTCCAGACCGGCCTTGTTGTCCGAATGCACGTTGACGAGTACCTGCGGGTACTTCTTCATGATGCCGGCAAGGTCGGTAAGGGTGCGGCCGGTGCGCTTGAGCACGGCCAGCAGCTGCAGAGCCGTCACCAGACCGTCGCCGGTGGTGTTGTGCTCCAGGAAGATGATGTGGCCGGACTGCTCGCCACCGATAACGGCACCGTCCTCGAGCATGCGCTCCAAAACGTAGCGGTCGCCCACGGCGGTCTGGACCATCTCAAAGCCCTGCTCCTTCATGGCGATGGAGAAGCCCAGGTTACACATGACGGTCGAGACGATCTCGGAGTTGGCGAGCTTGCCGCGAGCAGCAAGGTCGGAGCCGCAGATAGCCAGGATGTAGTCGCCATCGATCTCGTTGCCCTCACTGTCCACGAACAGCACGCGATCGGCGTCGCCGTCGTGGGCCAGGCCGATATCGGCGTGGGTGCGCAGCACGAGCTCGCGCAGGGGCTCAAGGTGCGTAGAGCCGCACTCAACGTTAATGTCGGTGCCGCAGTAATCGGTGTTGATGGCATGCACCGTGGCGCCCAGGCGCTGCAGCGCGGCAGGCGTGGTCTGGCAGGAAGCACCGTGACCGCAGTCGACGGCAACAACCAGGCCGTCGAGCTTAAGGCCGTCGAGCGTGCTGATGGCATGATCGACATAGGCCTTGCGGGCATCCTTCATCTTGATGATGTGACCCACACCGGCGCCGGTCGGCAGCGTGTCGGCAGCCATGGCCTCCTCGGACATGACCCAGGCGCTGATCTCTTCCTCGACAGCATCGGGAAGCTTCATGCCCTTGCGGCTAAAGAACTTGATGCCGTTGAACTCCGGCGGATTGTGCGAAGCGGAGATGACGATGCCGCCGTCGAGCTCGTTTTGGACGGTGAGCAGCGCCACGGCCGGCGTAGGGATAACGCCGCAGCAGTGCGGCCGGCCGCCCTCGGCCATAATGCCGGCGGTCAGAGCACTCTCGAGCATGGTGCCCGAAAGACGTGTATCGCGACCGATGCAAATGTCCGGGCCAAGGAACTTGGTCGCCGCGCGGCCCAGGCGAAACGCGAGATCGCACGAGAGATCGGAATTGGCGACGCCACGGACGCCGTCGGTACCGAAGATGTTCTGGGGCATAGGATCGCTCCTTCCCAAGTGGGCAAAACGAAGCCGCCCACCCTAGTCGAAAAGAAAAGCGGGACCCACCGAGCAGTCGGTAGGCCCCGCTTGTACATTGTATCTCGTAAGGAGATAAAACCTTAGCGCTTGGAGAACTGGGGAGCGCGGCGGGCCTTCTTGAGGCCGTACTTCTTGCGCTCGACCACGCGAGCATCGCGCGTAAGGAAACCGGCCTTCTTGAGGTCAGCACGGTAATCGCCAGCGTTCAGAAGAGCGCGAGCGATGCCCAGGCGCAGAGCGCCGGACTGACCGGAGATGCCGCCGCCATCGCACAGAGCGATAACGTCGAACTGGCCGGCGGTGTCGGTCACCTTGAAGGGAGCAAGGGCGTTCTCAACGAGCTGATGACGGCCGAAATACTGCTCGGCGTCACGCTTGTTGATGGTCACCTTGCCGGTGCCGGGGACGAGACGGACGCGGGCGACGGCGTTCTTACGACGGCCGGTACCCTGGTAGACAACGGTGTTCTCAGCCATCTTTAAGCCTCCAGCTCAATCTTCGTGGGGTTCTGGGCAGCGTGCGGATGCTCGGCACCAGCGTAGACCTTAAGCTTGGTCATCTGGGCACGGCCGAGGGTGGTCTTGGGCAGCATGCCGCGAACGGCGCGCTCGATGACCTTCTCCGGGTGCTTCTCCATAGCCTGACGGAAGCTCTCAGCCTTGAGGCCGCCGTTGTAGCCGCTGTGGCGATAATAGGTCTTCGTGTCGGCCTTGTTACCGGTAAGCTGGACCTTATCGGCGTTGATGACGACAACGAAGTCGCCGCAGTCGCTGTTGGGCGTGAACTGGGGCTTGTTCTTACCGCGCAGGATCATTGCGATCTGGGTGGCAAGACGGCCCAGGACAGCACCATCGGCGTCGACGAGAACCCAGTTGCGCTGGACCTCGCCCTGCTTGGCGTAGTGAGTCGATTTCGAAATCACTTAGACTCCTCCATGTACAGTACGTGTTGTTACAGAGATTCACGGGGCTCTGCAAGTAACCCGTCCATATTACCCCGCTC
>CABSYS010000243.1:0-2831 GCA_902482045.1 uncultured Collinsella sp. | reverse complement strand
TACTTGTGTTATTAGGAGGCTTTAGTATGGCAGCACGTGCGGACAACGTTTCGCGTGTCGACCATGATGGAGTTACGTTGGTGGAGGGTTCGACGGCCGATGTTCGTTTTGCCTTTACCGAGCGCACCGGTGGTGTTTCCGAAGATGCGTACTCCTCACTCAATCTGGGCTCGCATGTAGGCGATGACCCCTTTGCCGTTCAAGAAAATCGTCGTCGAGCGCTCGAAGCCATGGGCGCCGCTGAGTGCGAGCATAATCTGCTCGTGCCCAATCAAGTACATGGTGACCACGTCGTGACGGTGACCTCGAACGGCGCCGACGATCTCGAGAACATTCGCGAGCAGATTGCCGAGGGCTGCGATGCCATCGTCTGCACGGCCCATGAGGTGCCCGTGCTGCTCTGCTTTGCCGACTGCGTTCCCGTGGTGCTGGTTGCCCCCGGCGGATTTGCCGTGGTGCATTCCGGATGGAAGGGCACGATCGCGCGCATTTCCGCCAAGGCGTGCCAGGAGCTTTGTGAGGTAGCCGGTTGCAATGCGAGCGATGTTTCTGCCTATATCGGTCCCCATATCCTGGGTGACGAGTACGAGGTTTCCCAGGAGCTCATGGATCGCTTTGCCGCCGAGTTCGCGTGCATCGATGCGGGCGCTTCCCGTATGCTTGATCTTTCCGCCGCCATTCGCGAGGCGCTGGTGGATGCCGGTGTCGATGCGGATAGGATTGTGGATACCCAACTTTCGACCGTTCGTCGGAACGACCGCTTTTATTCCTACCGCAACGAGGGTGGCACCTGCGGGCGCCATGCTGCGATCGGCGTGATGCTATGAGAAAGATCGCATCGGTCCTGAGTGCAGCAGTGCTCGCGCTCACGCTGTGCGCCTGCTCTTCGGGATCTTCTACCTCTTCCATCACCGTTGCCGGCTCTACGACGTGCCTTCCCATTGCCGAGATTGCCGCCGAGGGCTTTAAAGAGGAGACCGGCATCGACGTGCTCGTCTCCGGCCTTGGCTCATCTGCGGGCATCGAAGCCGTTAGCGCCGGCACCGCCGACATCGCTAGCTCGTCTCGTGGCCTCAATGCCGACGAGCAGGATTTGGGCCTGACCCCAATCGTTATCGCGCACGATGGCATCGCAGTCATCGTGAACGACGACAACCCGGTCGACAATCTCTCGACCGAGCAGCTCCGCGATATTTACGCCGGCAAGATCACCAACTGGAAAGAAGTCGGCGGAGAGGACCTGAAGATTCAGGTTATCAACCGCGATGAGGCGTCCGGTACGCGCGAGGCCTTCCGCACTATCGTGATGGACGGCACGCCGTTTGATCGCCGCTCGGCTGTTCTTTCGGGCACGGGCCAGGTACGCGATGTCGTGTCCCGCTCGCGTGGCGCCATTGGCTACATCTCGCTGGGTTTTGTCGAGAGCCTCAATGCCAAGACCTCGGTTAAGGCCGTTTCGGTCAACCATGTCGAGGCATCCGAGAAGACGGTCGCAAGCGGCGGCTATCCCATCTCGCGTGACCTTTACTTCTTTGTGAAGGGTACGCCTTCGCAGCAGGCGCAGGACTACATTGACTATGTGACGTCCGAAAAGATGGACAAGCAGATTCGCGAGGCGGGCTTTATTCCCGTCACCAACGACGGAAAGGGGAGTGAGTAGCGTGGAAGCACAGGAAATCCCCCAGATTGAGCATGAGGCGCGGACGCCCAAAAAGCGTGAGTTGGCGTTGGTGTCACGCAGCACCTATCTCAAGGAGAAGGCGCTGCAGTGGATCTTCTTTGCCTGTGCGTTCTTGGCGGTCGTCACCGTCATCCTGATTTTTGTCTTTACCACGTACTCGGCGCTGCCGGTCTTTACCGACATTGGCCTGGCGGACTTCTTTAGCTTTACATGGGCGCCCTCTGAGGGTCACTACGGCATTATGTCGCTGCTGGCTGGCTCTGGCCTGGTGACGGTCGGTGCGCTCGCCATGGGCGTGCCCCTGGGTGTGGGTACGGCCGTGTATCTGGTCGAGATTGCCAGCAAGCGCGTGCGCAAGCTCATCAGCCCCGCCGTCGACCTGCTGGCGGGCATCCCCTCCATCATCTACGGCTTCTTTGGCATGGTCATCATCCGTCCGTTTATCGCGCAGCTGACCGGCGGTCTTGGCTTTGGCGCGCTGACGGCGTGGTTCGTGCTCGCCATCATGATCGTTCCCACCATCACCACGCTCACCATCGATGCCCTCAATTCCATTCCCATGGGCATTCGCGAGGCATCCTATGCCATGGGTGCCACCAAGTGGCAGACCATCTACAAGGTCGTGCTTCCTGCAGCCAAGCTGGGCATTGTCGATGCAATTGTCTTGGGTATGGGGCGTGCCATCGGTGAGACCATGGCCGTGCTCATGGTCGTGGGCAACGCCCCGGTCATTCCGGATAGCATCTCGAGCCCCATCTCGACGCTCACGAGTCAGATCGCGCTCGACATGAGTTATTCCTCGGGCCTGCACCGCTCGGCTCTGTTTGGCATGGGCGTTGTCTTGTTTATCATCTCCGCTGCACTGGTGGGTATCGTCCGCCTGATTTCCAAGAAGAGGGGGTAGGCTATGTCCGATTCCGTTGACACGATGGTCGATACGACCTCGTCGCGCGAGCGCATCAAGCGTGCCCTTTCCCACGGCAAGAAGGGCCGCATCAACAAGGACCTGTCCAACAAGATCATGCTTGGCGTGTTCCGTGCCGCTGCCTACATCACCACGCTGGTGCTGGTCGCTATCATCGCCTACGTGGTCATCAACGGCTGTCTCTTATACACATCTGACGCTGCCGACGACTTAATAGGTGTAGAT
>CABSYS010000242.1:0-2839 GCA_902482045.1 uncultured Collinsella sp. | reverse complement strand
CAGCGTCAGATGTGTATAAGAGACAGGCCCTTGATTGAGCTCTCTGAGCTTGCAGAGTTCGTCGATAAGATCCGGGGGCTCCGCGGCGCTAAATCGTTCATACGAGCCGCGAAATGCATTACGGGGGTGGCAGCATCGCCGCTCGAGGTCCAGGCATCGATGCTGTTTGGCCTTACGAGGTTGCGCGGCGGCGAAGGGCTGCGCCTCACCAATAACGTTGAGATTCGCATGACGCGCAGCGCCCGCCTGATTTCGGGGCTTGATAGGCGCTATGCCGATATCCTGCTGGCAAATAAGGACGGCAGCCGAGAGTGCCTTGTTGAATGCCAGGGTAAAGCCATACACGGATCCATAGAATCCAAGATCTCTGACTCCGACCGAACGACGGCCTTGCAAGCGATGGGATATCCCGTCGTTTTGATGACCTATGGCCAGCTGGCCGACTCCGATGCCTTCCGCGTGGTGATGGAACTCATCATGTCCTATCTCGATGCACCGTCGAAAGACAAGACACCGCGGCAGCAGGAGCTCGAACGACGGCTTCGTGAAGAGATTTTTATCGATTGGGCGGGAATGTAGTCGTGCAGGTGGAAAACGGCCGCATGAACTAGAGTTTTGGGCGCGAAAAAGGGTTCAGTTTCGCCTTGGAATTGGCTTTAAAATTGCTATCCAGAATAAGTTATTTCGGAAAATCGACAGTCATCTTACATTCGGCACATAGAGATCGATTTTTACCTACTAAAGCCCCTGATAAAGCTGTTTATCAGAGCAGGTGCGCTCAGTGATTTGGGTATGACTGTCGATTATCCGAAAAAACTTATTCTGGATAGCATTTTAAAACCAGCCGGAGCAACGAAATCGGCCCCCGTTTCGTGAAAACGGGGGCCGAATGGGCTTCACGGCCTGCCTGACAGGCTTGGTGCCGGCGCTATTTGATCACGCGCACGCGATACATCGACGGAATCTGCTTGAGCGCCTCGATGGTGCTGCTGTTCAGGTGCTCGTCGGTGTCGAACATGGTGTAGGCGTTCTCGCCAGCGGACTCGTTGGTCATACGCTGCACGTTGGCGTTGTCCTTGGCCAGGATGGCCGTGATCTGGCCAATCATGTTGGGCACGTTGGCGTGCAGGCAGGCGATGCGGCTCGCGGCGCGCGCCTTGCCCATGCTGCAGGCGGGGTAGTTGACGCTGTGCGCGATGTTGCCGTTCTCCAGGTAATCCTTGAGCTCGCTGATGGCCATATCGGCGCAGTTGGCCTCGGCCTCGCCGGTGCCGGCGCCCGAGTGCGTGGTGATAAACGTGTTGGGCATCTTGACGGTCTTGGGCGTGGCAAAGTCGCAGCTAAACCAGCTGAGCTTGCCCTCGCGCAGGGCAGCATCGACGGCGTCCTCGTCAATGATGGTCTCGCGCGCGTAGTTGATCAGCACGGCGCCCGGGGCCAGCAGGTTAATCTGCTCGGTGCTGATCATGCCGATGGTGTCGGCCTTGCTGGGCACGTGCACGGTGAGGTAGTCGCAGCCGCGGCAGAGGTCCTCGAGCGTGCCCACGCGCTGCACCTCGCGGCTCAGCACCCATGCGTGTTCGACGGAAATGAACGGATCGTAGCCGTAGACGTCCATGCCCAGATCGACGCAGGCGTTGGCGACCTTGGAGCCCACGTTGCCCAGGCCGATGACGCCGATGCGCTTGCCCTTGAGCTCGCGGCCCACAAAGGCCTTCTTGGCTTTCTCGGCATCGACCTGGATCTCGGGGTCGTCGGCGTTGTCGCGCACCCAGTTCATCGACTGCACTACGCCGCGGCTCGAAAGCACCAGCATGCCCAGGACGAGCTCCTTGACGGCATTGCTGTTGGCGCCGGGGGAGTTAAAGACGACGACGCCCTTCTTGGCGTACTCCTCGACGGGGATGTTGTTGACGCCGGCGCCGCAGCGGGCGATGGCGCGGATGCCCTCGGGCAGCTCGTAGCCGTGCAGGTCGGTCGAGCGCATCAGGATCGCGTCGGCCTCCTCGGCGGTACTTACAAACTCGTAGCCCTCGCCAAACTCAACTTTGCCGTCCTTGGTGATGTCGTCGATGGTCTTAATCTTACGCATGGAAAAACTCCTTAGCAGGTTTTGATCTAAACAGGGTGGTCTGAGGTGGCTGGTCGGCCCGCGTGCTGCGGGCTAGTTAGATCGCGGACTCAAACTATGCTGCGCTTCGAAGTCCTTCATGTATGTGGCCAGCGCCTGCACGTCCTCCATGGTGACGGCGTTGTACACGCTGGCGCGCATGCCGCCGACGAGGCGATGGCCCTTGACGTTTTGGATCTGGTGCTCTGCCGCGCCCGCAACAAAGGCGGCGTCGAGGTCGGCGTCGCCGGTACGGAACGTGACGTTGGCGATGGAGCGACTGTCTGTCTGCGCGGTGCCGTGGAATAGTTTGCTGTTCTCGAGCAGGTCGTAGAGCAGGTTGGCCTTGGCCCAGTTGCGCTCGGCCATGGCGGCAAGTCCGCCGGTCTGCTCCACCCAATGGAACACCTTGCCGCACACGTAGATGCCAAAGGTGTTGGGCGTGTTGAGCATGGAACCCTTGGCGGTCTGGGTCTTGAGGTCCAGGTACTGCGGCGTCTGCGCAAAAGCTGGGCCATCTGCGATGAGGTCGTCGCGCACGATAGCCACGGTGACGCCCGCGGCGCCGGCGTTTTTCTGAGCGCCGGCGTAGATGAGTCCGTAGCGCTCGACGTCGAGCGGCTGCGATAGAAAGCAGCTCGAGACATCGGCGACCAGCGGCACGTTGCCGCAATCGGGCAGCTCGTGGACTGTCTCTTATACACATCTCCGAGCCCACGAGACATGCGC
>CABSYS010000241.1:0-2844 GCA_902482045.1 uncultured Collinsella sp. | reverse complement strand
CAGATGTGTATAAGAGACAGGTGCTTACGGGTGTGGGCAGCGTGCTGACCTTCCTGCCGATTATCGTCGTGCTCTTCTTGTTCCTCTCCATTCTGGAAGACTCGGGCTACATGGCGCGCGTCGCCTTTGTCATGGATAAGGTGCTGCGTCGTTTTGGCCTGTCGGGCCGCAGCTTTGTGCCCATGCTCGTCGGGTTTGGCTGCACCGTGCCGGCTATCATGTCGACCCGTACGCTCCCATCCGAGCACGACCGCAAGATGACGGTCATGCTCACGCCGTTCATGAGCTGCTCGGCCAAGTTGCCGGTCTACGGTCTGCTGTGCGGGGCGTTTTTCCCACAGGCGACGGTTCCCGCCATGGTCTCGCTCTATCTGATCGGTATCGTGGTCGGCTGCATTGCGGCTTTGGTGCTCAACCGCACGGCATTTAAGGGCGATCCGGTGCCATTTATCATGGAGCTTCCCAATTACCGCCTGCCGAGCATCAAGACGACAGTGATGCTGGCATGGGATAAGGCCAAAGACTTTATTACCAAGGCCTTTACCATTATCTTTGCCGCTACGGTGGTCATCTGGTTCCTTCAGACGTTCGATATCCGCTTTAATGTGGTCGCCGATCAGTCGCAAAGCCTGCTTGCGGGCCTCGGCAGCATCATCGCGCCGGCGCTGGCGCCGCTTGGGTTTGGCGACTGGCGTGCATCCACGGCGCTCGTCACCGGACTTATCGCCAAGGAGAGTGTCATCTCGACCCTCACGGTGCTTTTGGGCGCGACCTCGCCTGCGGTGTTGTCGACCATGTTCTCTCCGTTTACTGCCTACGTGTTCCTGGTCTTTACGCTGCTGTACCCGCCCTGCGTGGCAGCCATCGGTGCCGTCAAGAGCGAGTTGGGCGCGCGCTACGCCGTTGCCGTGTTCGCGTTTCAGGTGGCAGTCGCCTGGATCGTGGCGTTTGTCGTGCATTCGGCGGGCATATTGCTGGGGCTGGCTTAGTTATTTATTGACGGCGCAACCTTTGTGTATCGAATTGTTTCGGTCCCGTGTCCGTTACTGACGGATGCGGGACCGTTGCTATATAATCGCCTCCGCTCAAAATGATTGGAGATGTTATATATGAGTCAGGCAAGGCAAGACGGCATCACGCTCAGGCAGTGGCTCCCACTCGTCGGGCTCACCTGCTGTGCGTTCGTGTTCAACACGTCGGAGTTTATGCCCATCGGCCTTTTGACTGATATCGCCGCGTCGTTCTCGCTCACCGAGGCCCAGGCGGGCATCATGATCTCGGTCTATGCCTGGGGCGTCATGCTGCTGTCGTTGCCGCTCATGGTGTTCGCTTCGCGTTTCGAGTTTAAGCGGATGCTGCTGGGCGTGCTTGCCGTGTTCTCGCTCGGTCAGTTCCTGTCCGCTGTGGCGCCGACCTATCCCATCCTGGTCTGCGCGCGCCTGGTGGTCGCTTGCGCACATGCCGTGTTCTGGTCAGTCGCCTCGATTATGGCCTCGCGCCTGGTCGACACTCGCCACGGCGCGCTCGCCATCAGCATGATCGCTACGGGCTCGTCCATCGCGCAGATCTTTGGCCTGCCTCTCGGTCGCGCCATTGGCTTGGCCGTGGGCTGGCGCATGACGTTTGCCGTGGTCGGGGGCCTCTCAGCCATCGCGGCCGTCTACCAGGCAGCGGTGTTCCCGGCCATGCCGGCGGGTGAGCGCTTTACCGTCAAACAGCTGCCCGAGCTGCTCAAGAACCCGCTCCTCATCGCGCTCTACGCAGTCACGGTCTTCATGGCGACCGGCTATTACGCAAGCTACAGCTATATCGAGCCCTTCCTGGCGCAGGTCGCGCACGTCGATGCGGGCGCCATTACCATGACGCTGACGGCGTTTGGCTGCTCTGGTTTGCTCGGAAGCTGGCTGTTTGGCCGCCTGTTCGATGGGCATCGCTTCCCGTTCTTGGCTATCACGCTCTCCGGCGTGCCGGTGGCCCTGCTGCTCATGGGGCCGGCCGCATCGTCGCTCGTGACAGTGCTTGCCGTCTGCGCACTGTGGGGTTGCTGCGCTACGGCCTTTAACGTGGCGTTTCAGGCCGAGCTCATCAAGCACACGTCGGCAGATTCATCGGCCGTCGCCATGTCGATCTTCTCGGGCCTGTTCAACCTGGGGATCGGCACCGGTACGGCGATCGGCGGCGCCGTGGTGTCGGGCCCCGGTATCGCTTGGATCGGCTACGCGGGCGGTGCGATCGCCGTCGTGGGCGTCATCCTCGCTATCACGGTAATGTTCCCGGCCATCCGCCGCGCAAAGCCCGTCGCCTAATCACGTTCTCTCATCAATTGCGGTGGAATAGTTCCTGTTTAAGGCTTCTGAAGGCCCAAGCAGGAACTATTCCACCGCAGCTTATTTTGGGGAAGAGGATACAAGCCGGGCATACAATGGATGCCGTTGTGTTGCGCTTACCGGGAGGTTGCTATGTGGGCATACGAGACGACGTTCTATCAGATCTATCCGCTGGGCTTTTGCGGAGCTCCGCGCGAAAACGCCGCCTCCGTTGCCGAGGAAGAGCTCGCCCAGGCTGCCGATGCCACAGCTAGCTCCGATGCCCCCATCATGAAGATTGCCCAATGGGCCGACTACCTGCAGGAACTCGGCGTTGGCGCTGTGCTCATCAACCCGCCGCTCGAGTCCGATAGCCACGGCTACGATACGCGCAGCCTGCGCCATATCGACCGCCGCCTGGGCGGGGATGCCGACTTTGCCGCCGTGTGCGACACACTGCATGCCCACGGCATCCACGTGGTGCTCGATGCCGTCTTCAACCACGTCGGTCGTGGCTTTTGGGCCTTCCGCGATGTGC
>CABSYS010000240.1:0-2851 GCA_902482045.1 uncultured Collinsella sp. | reverse complement strand
CGCAGACCAGGGCACGCACCGTCTGCACCTCGGCTGCCTGGGCAAAGACTGAGCCGCCCGCGATCACGCAGTCGAGCCCCTGGTCGCGGAAGGCCTGTGCGTAGACGTCGGCATTGGTCATGCGACCCAGCAGCAACACCATATCGCCCTGGGGCTGCCCCGCTTTGACGAGCGCTTGGAACCGCTCCGCAATCGCACGAGCTTTCGCCTGCGTTCGCTCCTGCGTGCTGCCACCGGCAACGAAGACCGCCTGGCGGCGCGAAGCCTTTGCCTTGAGCTTGTCCTCGCGATCGTCACTCGGCTCAAGATCCAAGAACCCCTGCATCAAACCACCGGTGTCGCCGTCAAAGACGCGCGCCACATAGCGCAGCACCTCGTCGTGGCTGCGGAAGTTGCGCACGAGTTTGACGAGCTCGCCGGCGGGGGCATCGGAGACGGCAGTCGTCTCGGGCGCAGCAGAGGAGCCCACCTTGCGCTCCTGGCGACGAAACACCTCAACCTCGGCGCCTCGGAAGCGGTAGATCGACTGCTGTGCATCGCCCACGGTGCACAGCGCGCGCTCCCCCGCGCCCGTCAGATAGCGAATCAAATCGACCTGCATCTGGTCGGTATCCTGGAACTCATCGATCATGACCATCTTAAAGCGGCCCTCGTAGGCGGCTCGGATGGCGGGGTAATCGCGCAGCGCCTCGTATGCCATGCGCAACAGATCGTTATTGTCGAGCGCGGACTGGTCGGCCTTGAGCGCACGGTACTCCGCCTCTACGGCACGGGCAAGCCCCACCAACGCATCGAGCGCCGGGCCGCCGCAGGCAAGCACGATATTGATAAACGCATCGGCTGCCTCGGCCTTGAGTAGCTCCACCTGCTCCTTAGGAAACGCCTTGCTCGCGCGCGGCATGCTGCACGACATCATGAGTCGCGCCGC
Source organism: uncultured Collinsella sp. (assembly GCA_902482045.1). GTDB lineage: Bacteria > Actinomycetota > Coriobacteriia > Coriobacteriales > Coriobacteriaceae > Collinsella. Next base: position 1,923 of record CABSYS010000240.1, on the reverse strand, counting down.
ATCCTCCATGGTTTTGCCGCTCGCCTCAAACGCGTCGATGGCGTCGAGTGCCACCTGCGCTTTCTCGGTCGTGGCCTTGCTTGTGCCCAACGCCGCACGATAGGCATCGGCAAGCGCCGAGGTGTCGGCCTGGCCGCGCGCCACGCACACATCGTCCATGCCGCCCGGAAGCTGGCTCGATAGCTCCAGCAGGTCGCGCACCAGGCCTTTGATGGTGGTACCGGCGCCAAACGTCCCGCCCTCGCCCGCCATGGGATACCAAGCGTAGAGGGCCTTAAGCGAAGCGGCGAGCTCGGGCGCGGCATCGAGCGCCGTCGCGCGCCCCAGCACATGCTCGACAGCCTGATCCATAAGCTCGTCGGTATCGGTGAGCACCGTGAACTCGGGATCGATGCCCAGCTCCAGCGCGTGCGCGCGCAGGATACGCGAGCACATGCCGTGAATGGTCGAGATCCACGCGTCGTCGACGGTCAGTGCTTCCTCGTCCATGCCCTCTTCGATAAGCGCACGGCGCACACGGTCGCGAATCTCGGCCGCGGCGTCTTTGGTAAAGGTAATGGCGAGCACCTGGTCCAGATGCTCGACAAACGGACCGGATTCGGGCGAGAGCGCGTAGACGATGCGGCGCGTGAGGGTAAAGGTCTTGCCCGAGCCGGCACCTGCCGAGACAAACAGCGGACGGTCGAGCGTTTTGACGACTTGCAGCTGTTGCGGCATCAAAGTCGAAAGATCCATGGTCTACACGTCCCTCCTTACAAACGTTCCTTCGTGGTTATACGAGCAGCGCGCATGCGCGGCCTGCGCCGACGTCGGGTCGACAGCGGCGACGTTGCCCGCCTCGAGTTCGCGCAAACGCTCGGCGATGCCGGCCTCCACGCGGTCGAGCAGCGCATCGAAGTCCATGTTGCCGCCCTCGCCGGGAAAGCCCTTCTTAAGGCCCGGGATGCGACCGTCGCCGCGCTCTTCCTCGAGCAGCTCGGCACTTGCGGCGCCGCGCAGCGCGGGCTTGCCGCCCTTGGTCGAAAAATAGAGCGCAGCACGGGTATCTAGGCCCAGCGCCCGACGCATGGCCTGCGCGTAGATGAGTGTCTGGGTATGGGGCGGCAGCCAACGCGGGTCGTCGATAGGGGCCTCGCCCGACTCTTCGTCGCGCACCGTGGGGTCGGCGAGCTTAAACTCCTCGACACCCGAACGATGCTTGTAGTCAATCACCACGGCGCGATTCTCGGCATCCACGTCAACGCGGTCGATACGCCCGCCGAGCGGCCAACCGGCATACTCGACCTTAAGCTCATTAAAGGCGAACTCAAGGTAGCGCGGGGCAAAGGGGGCAAGCGCCTCGGACTCGTAGGCGAGCACGCCCTCCAGCTGCGGCAAGATCTCGGCCACCTGGCGCTCCTCCACTGGAGAGAGCGGCACCAGCGGGCCCTCGGTACCGCGCTTGCCGGCGTGCTCGGCCAAGGTCTCGTCAAAGACCTCGCGCAGTAGCTCCTGTGCGCGTGGCAGATTCATGGGCGTCACGCGCTCCATGCCCTCTTGGGGCAGACGGGCATGCAGGTGTTCCAGCACGTCGTGGACGAAGTTGCCCTTCTCCATGTTGCCAAAGCCCGCGTCGATAGACTGGGGCTTGACGCGATACGACACGAACCAGCACAGTGGGCAGGTAGAATAGGCCTCGATCTGCGAGGCGGACGTCAGACGCGGCACGAGCGGCGCGTCCTCGCCCTCGCCATCGCGACGGCGCAGGACCAGATACGGAATGGCTTCATCGCTCAGATGCTGAGGAGCTTCGCAGGTCACGCGCTCGCGCCTAAGACCTTCGCCTGCAGCGGGATCAAAATCGGCGATGATATCGCCCTCGCCCACGCGCGTGGGCTTGGCAGCGCCAGCGGCCTCGGCATGTGCCCGCAGCTCGGTCCATAC
>CABSYS010000239.1:0-2852 GCA_902482045.1 uncultured Collinsella sp. | reverse complement strand
ATCGTGGCACCCAAGCTGGCGGCCGAGACGGGCGATACGCTCTCGATTACCGGCAAGGTCGAGGCGGCGGCGTTTAAGTTCCCCAACTCGCAGTACCGCATTGCCATCGAGGCCGAGAATCGTGGCGACGAGGAGAAGCTCTATACGTTTATCGAGAAAGCCTGCAAAGCCGATCCGACCATGAGCATCGACCGCGACGAGGAGACCGGGCAGACCATCATCTCCGCCGTGGGTGAGGCGCAGGTTTCGGTGCTGCTCAATCGTCTTGAGGACCGCACCAAGGTCGCGGCCAAGAGTGTGCCGATCCGCATTCCGTATCGCGAAACCATCCGCCGCACGGCAAGCGCCCAGGGTCGCCACAAGAAGCAGACCGGTGGTGCCGGTCAGTACGGCGACTGCTGGCTACGCGTGGAGCCGCTCATTGGGCCCGACGGCACGAGCGACGGCTATGAGTTTGTTGACGAGGTCGTGGGTGGCCGCATCCCGCGCTCGCTCATCCCCGCTGTGGACAAGGGCGTCCAGGAGACCATGAAGGACGGCATCATTGCCGGCTACCCGCTTACAGGCATTCGCGTCGCGGTGTACGACGGCTCGTATCACAGCGTCGACTCCAACGAGATGGCGTTTCGCGCGGCGGCTCGTATCGGCCTGCGCAAGGCATGCGCCGATGCCGACCCGGTGGTGCTGGAGCCCATCGAGGAAATCACGGTGACTATCCCCGAGAGCTACGCCGGCGCCGTGATGGGCGACATCTCGGCATCGCGCGGTCGCGTGACGGGCATGGAGACCGATGAGCGCGGAGACACCGTGGTTATTGCCCAGGCGCCGCTGGCCGAGCTGACGGATTATTCGACGCGCCTGCGCTCCATCACGCGCGGCACGGGCGACTTTACCATGAAGCCCGCTGGCTACGAGCAGGTGCCTTATGACGTCCAGGCCAAGCTGGTCGAGCGCTATGAGGAGGGCCGTGCCAAGTAGCGTGTGGCTTTGCCTGCAATGTGGGCGCTGACGAAAAGGCCGCCCTGGGTAATCCAGGGCGGCTTTTTTGATCCCTTGGGGACGGAGGAAAACGGATCATTTTTTTAGGTTACGGGAGGCGCGGTCGGCACTAGTCTCCGGATGCCTGGTTGCGGCCGGTGGCGTAGTCGATCTGCACGTGCGGCTGCAGGTTGTAGCAGTACACGTGGAAGCACAGGGTCTTGCCGTGGTCCTCGACCGATTGCGCCTCAAGGCGCACGCCGCGACAGACGAGTTCCTCTTCGTTATACATGGGCGTGACGCGGTAGAGCACATGGTTACCCGTATCGCGAATATAGCTGAGAATCTGCTCTTCAAACGGCAGCATGCCCGTCTCGTTGAGATAGCGCGTGCCGGTGAGGAGATTTTTGCGGTTGGCGTTTTCGCCGCAGAGCGACCAGGCGATGAGGTGGCAGCGATTGTAGAGGCTCTGGCCTGGAATAAAGTCGTAGCGCTGCTGGTGCCAACCGGCAGGATGGATACGCGAGATATCGCCGCGCTTTCCCTGTCCGAGCGATTCGGGACCCACGCAGGCGAGCGCTTTACGGGTGCGGCCCAAGCTGTCGAGCTTGGAGAATTTCTTAAAGCAGCCCTCTTCGGTGGCACGCTCATACTCGTCGAGCGTGAACGACGGCGTGCCCAACGGGTGCGTGCTGTCGGCGCGAAGGGCAACGTAGGGGTTGCCGGCGTAGTCTGGAATACTGCTGAGATAAACACCGCGGGCGCGGGCGAGATCGGGGTTTTCGACTTCGTCGATGGGGTTGGCGGCGCTGTTCGTGGAACCGTCGTCACCGATGTTGGTCGCGGTGGATTCGGAGCCATCGCCAGAGTCTTGGCTATTTTGAGAGTCCGAGGAGCTCGCTGTTCCCGATTCGAGTCGGGCAACCAGGTCCGCCTCGTCGTCGGTGCGGCTGGGACTCTCGTTTTGTTTTTCGGCCAGAGCTGCTGCCTGCTCATCGCTTTGCGGCGACAACAGCTTGGGCGCTCCGTCGAGCGACCCTGTGAACAGCGCAAACCCCAGCACCACGGCGGTGCCGATGGAAAGTACTTGCTTGTAGGCGGACTTGCGCGACATTGCGGCTCCTGGATGGACGGTTGGGAATCTACCAGTCTAGCAGGAGCCGGCAGGGGCTGTTCTGTCGAACGAATACTTAAGATTTGGGACAAATACTACTGATTCATTTGCCTCATATGGAGCTGCGGCGGTTGTGCATATGGAGCTATTCGGCGTTTCCCTAGATAAAACCTGCCAAAACAAACCTGTTCCTTTTTGGTAGGTCAGTTAACGCAGTCCAGGTCAGCATATGCGAGCGAGCGGGCTTCGGGTGCGGTAAGGTGACGTGAAACAAGCGGGCGCTGACCTTTTGGTCGCGCCCGTGAAGTTGAACGTCAGATTGCCGTGCCCGGAGCCCGCGCAGCGCCGAGCAGTTGCGCCGTTTGTAAAACGGCGCAACCTACAGGTTCATGTTGCCGTGGATGTAGGGGGTGACCTCGGGGGAGATGTGGCCGCAGCCTAGGTCGCGTAGGGCGGACTCGATGGCGGTGGGCAACGGGGTCTTGCCCTCGGCATCGATGGCGGCGCCGCCGAGGGCCGCAATCTTGGTGACATCTGCGGGGGCGGCCTCGATGTGCATACAGCCGCCGACCAAGCGCGCGCGAACCTGCGCCAGACCAAGTTCGTGCAGGCAATCCTCGCAGGCGCGGATTAAATCGACCTTCTCGCGCGTAAGCTCCTCGCCCGTGGGAACGCGCGTGGCAAGACAGGCTCCCGCCGGCAGGCTCCAAACGGGATAGCCCCATGCGCGCAACAGCTCGCGCTCTTCGTCCTTGGTAAA
>CABSYS010000238.1:0-2857 GCA_902482045.1 uncultured Collinsella sp. | reverse complement strand
TATTTATTCAGTCCAAGTTTCGGGGCGCAGTTCACAGGCACCTTTGTGGTGGTTTTCGACAAAAAGAAGCCGCCCCATTAACAGAAGCGGCATCAAGCAAGTCTATTTACTAGCGTCCCTCAAGACCCAACGAGAACGCAGAAATGTAGCCCGGGGCTTACCCTTTCCCGAACGCGACCCTCGCGAAGCGCGTGAGCGGGCGGGAAAGGGTAAGCCCCGGGCGGACAATTAAGTGCGTTACTCGGCAGCGGCCTTGAACTTGTTGTAGTTGATCAGGCAGCCGGCCTTGACGATGGCACGCTCCTCTGCCGTCATATCGGCAATGTAGAGCTCAATCTGCTCAACCGCACCGTCGGCACGCACCACGTAGGCGGCGATGTCCTTCAGGTCGCCATCGAGCGCGGCGCGGATACCCGGCACAAAGACGTAGTCGCCCACCTCAAAGTTGGGCTCGGCCTCCATCTGGAAGGGCACCATGCCCCAGTTCATCACGTTGGAGCGATAGCGCTTGGTGGCGTACTCGTGGACGATGTTGGCCAGGCCGCCAATTACGCGCTGGCAGCTCGCGGCCTGCTCGCGGGCAGAACCGTCACCGGGCTTTTTGGCATAGAGCATGGAGCCGTACTCGGTCGTCTTGGCATCGGCCGCGACACCCGCGCCGGCCAGCGCCTCAAACACGCCGGCAAGCTCGGCATCGAGCGCGGCCAAGTCGCCCGCGGCCTCACCGGCAACACGGCGCTTCTCCACGGCGTCGACCTCCTTGGAACGACCCACGTAGGCCGGATCGCGACGGCTGAGCGTAAACTCGGCCAGACCCAGCGGGTTGGAGCGGAAGGAACTCGTCTCGCCCGAAGGAATAAGCTCGTCGGTCGTGGTGACCGGGTCCATGATCTTGGAGCACACCTTGAGCAGGATATCGTCGCCGAGAGGCTCCATCGCGGGCCACGGCTTGATATTGGGACCCTCGACCAGCTCGTCGGCAGGCTCCGCCTTGCCAAAGCCCCAGTACACGCGCTTTTTGTACGGCGCGTCGTCAAAGGTGTACTCGCAGGCCTCGTCCCAAGTCTCCTCAGGCAGATCGGTCGCCGGCGTCAGGACGCCGCCGTTGGCAGCCGTCGCCGCAATGGAGCGGGCGTCCATCAGGGCCACCGCGCTCAACTGGCCATTGCCCGGCTTGGAGCCCTCGCGGTTGGGGAAGTTGCGCGTGGTGTGGCGGATCGAAAGGCCGTTGTTGGCAGGCGTGTCGCCGGCGCCAAAGCACGGGCCGCAGAATGCCGTACGCACGATTGCGCCGGCCTCCATAAGGTCGTAGATATAGCCACGGCGCGTAAGTTCGAGCGCCACGGGCTGGCTCGTGGGGTAGACCGACAGCGAGAACTCGCCGCAGCCGGTGTTGGCGCCCCTGAGCACGCGGGCAGCCTGGACCACGGAGTCGTAGTTGCCGCCCGAGCAGCCGGCGATAACGCCCTGTTGCACGTGCAGCTTGCCGTCGACGATCTTGTCGAGCAGGCTAAAGTGCGTCTTGCCCTCGCCAATCTTAGCGGCCTCGAGCTCCACCTCATGCAGGATGTCCTCGAGGTTCTCGTTGAGCTCGTCGATCTCAAAGCCGTTGGAAGGATGGAACGGCAGCGCGATCATGGGCTTGATGCTCGACAGATCGACCTCGACGCAGCCGTCGTAGTAGGCAACATCGGCGGGCTTGAGCTCGCGGTAGTCGTCGCCGCGGCCGTGCATGGTCAGAAACGTGTGCGTGTCCTCGTCGGTGGCCCAGATGCTCGACAGGCAGGTGGTCTCGGTGGTCATGACATCGACGCCGTTACGGTAGTCGGTCGTCATGCTCGCGATGCCGGGGCCCACAAACTCCATGACCTTGTTCTTGACGTAGCCCTTGGCAAAGACGGCGCGGATGATGGCGAGCGCCACGTCGTGCGGGCCGACGCCGGGGCGCGGGGCGCCCGTGAGGTAGATGGCGACAACGCCGGGATAGGCGACGTCGTAGGTGTCACGCAGCAGCTGCTTGGCCAACTCGCCGCCGCCCTCACCCACGGCCATGGTGCCCAAGGCGCCGTAGCGGGTGTGCGAGTCGGAGCCCAAGATCATCTTGCCGCAACCGGCGAAGTTCTCACGCATAAAGGAATGGATGACGGCGATGTGCGGCGGGACGAAGATGCCGCCGTACTTCTTGGCCGCTGAAAGGCCAAAGACGTGGTCGTCCTCGTTGATGGTGCCGCCCACGGCGCACAGCGAGTTATGGCAGTTGGTGAGCACGTAGGGCAGTGGGAACTGTTCCATGCCCGAGGCGCGCGCCGTCTGGATGATGCCGACAAAGGTGATGTCGTGGCTCGCCATGGCATCGAAGCGAATCTTGAGCGCCTCGGGGTTGCCGGACGTATTGTGTGCTTGGAGGATCGAATACGCGATGGTGCCACGCTTGGCATCCTCGGGTGTCTGCGTAATACCGCGCTCGGCAGCCTCGGCCGCAGGCACAACCTCGCTGCCGCCGCGCAGGTAGATGCCGTCCTCGTACAGCTTAACCATACTGTCTCCCACTCTGCCCGAAAGGCTCGGGCGCATAGCATACATTCGTTCAATATCGTGCCATAGAACGGTTGCGAGTGGGTTACGAATCTGCACGTTCACTTTATCTCGGTAAAGTAAAGGACGAGCCCGGTGTGGGCCGGAAGACTTGGTGCAAGAGCGTCCCTTTCGACTAGTCATTTAAGAACGTCCCCAATGACTACCGCCGGAGCGAGGCAACGCCGCAGGTAGAGGACGGACAGCGAGCGACGTCCAGAGCGAACAAGTTGGCATGAAAAAGGCAAGGCATAGACCTTCTGGTCATGCCTTGCCTTTTGAA
>CABSYS010000237.1:0-2891 GCA_902482045.1 uncultured Collinsella sp. | reverse complement strand
GCCACAGCGTGCGCGTCAGCCCAAAGAGCGCACCCTCTTCCTTGTCGTCGTCCACCACGGCGGCGACCCACTCGCCGGCATCAATCGCGCGGGAGATTTCAGACGCAACGGCACCAAGCGCGTCAGCATCGCCGGCGGCTGCGCGAACCATCGCAGGCATCTCAAACACACTGGAGGTAGCAGCAGCCCCGCCCTCGCCGCCGATCAGCGCTAAGAAACGGTTCTGCATGGCGGTGATACCAAGCGTGCCCAGCGCCGCGGAAACCTCATCGGCAGAAAACGCCGGGAAGGACGTCGCCTCAAAGTCGAGCTCAACAGGCGCATCGGTGCGAATGGTCGCGACCTTGCGGCTCAGCAGCGCGTCGTCGATGTGCGCACGCAGGTTCTCGCCCATCTTGCCCTTGACCTCGTCAGCATGCGCGATGACCTCGTCCAGGCTACCGTACTGCGCAATGAGCGCGCTCGCCTTTTTGGGGCCGATGCCCGGCACGCCGGGGATGTTATCGGACGTGTCGCCCTTCAGACCATAAAAGTCGGGCACGAGCGCCGGCGTGATGCCGTGATACAGATCGTCCACGCTCTCGGGCGTCATGATCGCCACGTCGGACAGGCCCTTGCGGGTCGAGACCACGTTGACGTGCTCGGTCACGAGCTGATACATATCGCGATCACCGGTCACCAGCAGCATGTCACAGCCGGCCTGCTCGCCCAGGCGCGCCATAGTGCCCAGGATGTCATCGCCTTCCCAGCCCTCGGACTGCAAAATCGGCACGTTGAGCGCGGCGAGCAGCTCCTTAATCATGGGAAACTGCGCGTGCAGATCGGGGTCCATGGGCGGGCGCTGAGCCTTGTACTGCGGCAGCATCTCCATGCGCACGCGCGGCTTGCCCTTATCAAACGCCACGACCACGCCGTCGGGGTTAAAGGCATCGATCATCTTGAGAAACATGTTCAGAAAGCCAAAGATCGCGTTGGTGGGGCGACCGTCCGGCGCGTTCATGGTCGGCGGCACGGCGTGGAAGGCACGGTGCATGAGCGAGTTGCCGTCGATAACGGCAAAGGTGCGGCGCTTGTCAGACATATTGAATACCTCGCTTTGGGCTGGGCACGGTTTGCTCACTCCAGTTTACACGCTCCCCGCCCCACGGCCACTGCACATCAGTCTTCCCCGCCGCCGCGAGCCCGCGCGTGATACGATGGCTCACGGTACATCAACCAGCACGATCGATCCGAAAGGAGCCTGCGTCATGGAGCGTCCCTGCGCATGGAAAAAGTACACGCCACAGCAGATCGAGGAGCTCGAGGAGCTTTGCCGCGGCTATAAGCAGTTTTTGAGTGAGAACAAGACCGAGCGCCTGTGCGTTAAGACCGGTATCAAGATGGCCGAGGAGGCGGGCTACGTCAATCTGGAGACCGTGATCGCCGAGGGCCGCGCGCTCAAGGCAGGCGACAAGGTGTACGCCGCCAACCACGGCAAGGACCTTATGCTCGTCAACCTGGGCACCGCCCCGCTCGAGCAGGGCTTTAACATCCTGGGCGCCCACGTGGACTCGCCGCGCCTGGACCTTAAGCAGAACCCCGCTTTCGAGGCCGGCGACATGGCCTATCTCGACACGCACTACTATGGCGGCGTCAAGAGCTACCACTGGGTCGCTTCCCCGCTCGCACTCGTAGGCGTCATCTGCAAAAAGGACGGCACCACCGTCGACATCAACATCGGCGACAAGGCGGACGACCCGGTCTTTACCATCTCCGACTTGCTGATCCACCTCTCGAGCGAGCAGATGTCCAAGCCCGCCAAGGACGCCGTCGACGCCGAGATCCTCGACGTGATCGTGGGCGGCCGTCCCGTCAAGTTTGACGAGGACGACAAGGACGTCCCCAAGGAGCCCGTCAAGCAGATGTTCCTGGACATCCTCAAGGAGCAGTATGACGTCGAGGAGGAGGACTTCCTCTCCGCCGAGATCGAGGTCGTGCCCGCCGGCCCCGCCCGCGACATGGGCCTCGACCGCTCCATGATTCTGGGCTATGGCCACGACGACCGTGTCTGCGCCTATCCGTCCATGCTCGCCCAGATCGACGTCGCCAACGTGGAGCGCACGAGCATCACGCTCATCGTCGACAAGGAGGAGATCGGCTCCGTGGGTGCCACCGGTATGACGAGTCGCTTCTTCGAGAACACCGTCGCCGAGATCATGACGCTCGCCGGCGAGGATAGCCCGCTGGCCCTGCGCCGTGCACTCGCCCACAGCCGCATGCTCTCCTCCGACGTGTCCGCCGGCTTCGACCCGGGCTACGCCGGCAAGTTCGAGACCAAGAACGCCGCCTTCATGGGACGCGGCCTGTGCTTCAACAAGTACACGGGCAGCCGCGGCAAGGGTGGCTCCAACGACGCCGACGCCGAGTACGTGGCCCTCGTCCGCGACATCATGGACGAGGCCGGCGTGGACTTCCAGACCTGCGAGCTCGGCCGCGTCAATGCAGGCGGCGGCGGCACCATCGCCTACATCATGGCCAAGTACGGTATGAACGTCATCGACTCCGGCGTTGCCGTCCTGTCCATGCACGCCCTGTGGGAGGTCGCCAACAAGGCCGACATCTACGAGGCCTACCGCGGCTACAAGGCCTTCCTCGAGCGCGCCTAACCAGCCCTTTATAACTTGCGGTGAAATACGGACTAAACTGGCCCATAAACGGCCAAAACAGACCGTATTCCACCGCAACTTCTTTTTTGGCAGAGGAGAGCCCATGCTGCAGGTCATCATTTCGCCCGCCAAGCAGATGCGCGCGGCCCAGGATGCTTTTGAAGTCCTGGGCATTCCACCCTTTGTGCGCGAGACAGCTCGCCTCCACCTGTCTCTTATACACATCTGACGCTGCCGACGACTTAA
>CABSYS010000236.1:0-2892 GCA_902482045.1 uncultured Collinsella sp. | reverse complement strand
GATCTGCGCATGTCTCGTGGGCTCGGAGATGTGTATAAGAGACAGATACCCATGAGGTAGAAGCCGGTGCGAGCCTTACCCTCTAGGCGCTCGGCCTCAACGTGCGCACGACCGACCAGGTCACCGCCCGAAGCGCCGTTCGTGCCGGCGTGACCCATGTTGGGGATGCGCACCTCGTCGCCATCATGCGTGCCGGCGGGAAACTCAATCGTCTGCTCGGAGGTTACGCGGGTACGGCCGCTGCCACCGCAATCGGGGCACGGGTCGGCAACGACCTTGCCGGAACCGCCGCACTCAGGACAAACCGTCTGGAACGTGCCCGCACCAAACAGGAAAGACAGGTCGACATCGATATGGCCGCGACCACCGCAGCTCGGACAGGTGTGGGCATGCTCTGACGAAACGGAGCCCGATCCGCCACAATGTCCGCAGGTGTCAAAGCGGGTGTAGCGAACGGTCTTGTGGGCACCGCCCTTAGCCTCCTTGGCGTCGAGCTTGATATCGACGACCACGTTGGCGCCACTCTCGGGGTTGTAGGCCGCCTGGCCGCGACGGGGCTGGCCCCAGGCGCCCCCGAAGGGGAAACCGCCGTCAAAGGGATTGCCGTAACCGGCGCTGCCGGCATAGCCACCGCCATAGGGCGAAGCCGTCGGTGCACCGGCAAAGGGATTACCCGACCGCATGGCGTCGTAACGCGCACGCTTCTGCTCGTCCGAGAGCACGGCGTAGGCCTCGGAAACCTCTTTAAACTTTTCCTCGGCATCCGGCTCTTTATTGACGTCCGGATGGAGCTTGCGAGCCTTTTGCTGGAAAGCCTTTTGAATATCACGCGAGGTGGCGTCCTTGGAGACGCCCAAAATCTCGTAGTAATCTTTTTCGTTCATCGTCGCCATGCGCGGCAACCTCCTGCTCACAGCAGCGTATATATTGCGGTAATTCTACCCGAGCGGCCTAGGCTAGACCCCAAAACAGCTCGAACAGCATATTTCCATCGAGCCAGCCCAGGTGGGTCGGCGCCAGGCGGGCACAGGAGCGGCCAGCGATGACATCGACAGAGGAGATAGGCTCCGCATGAGTATCACCGTGCTCGGGCACCCAAGCGGCAAGCCCAAGCTCAAGAGCGCGGTCACAAACCGCTGTCAGCTCCTCAGCAGGGATGACACGAGCCGCGCGAACCAAAAGGTCGGATGCAACACCGCGCGTCATGCGACAAGCGAGCATCAAATCCTCGGCTGCCGCCTCGCGCTGTGACAGATATTCGGCCTCAAACGCCGTCGCGTCATCATCACGCTGCACCAGACGCACGCGATACGCATCACCGCGAGCGGGCACGCCGAGATACAGCCCGGCCAAGCGATCGAAATCCTCGGCATCGAGCATACCCGCGGCAGAACGACCCAAACCCAGATAGCCCTGTCCGGTCCAATAGGCAATGTTGTGGGCGCATTCATGTCCATCGAGCGCGTAGCTCGCCACCTCATACGGATGGTAGCCCGCCGAACTCAGCCGCTCGCGCGCAACGTCCATGCATGCGGCTTGGAAATCCTCATCGGGCTCGAGCGACTCATCGCGGCACGCCATGCGATAGAGGGGCGTCCCCTCCTCGAGCGTGAGCGGGTAAACCGACACATGATGCGGAGCCGCCGTCAGCACGCCATCGAGCGTGCTCTTCCAAGTCGCTGCAGTCTGTCCGGGAAGCCCACACATAAGATCGCACGACACGTCAAGCCCAGCGTTCTTGACCGTCGCGATGGCAGCGAGCGCCCGTTCGGCATCGTGAATACGGCCAATCGCAGCAAGCTCGGCGTTGTCGAGGGTTTGGACTCCCAGAGAAATGCGCGTGACGCCCACCCCGGCAAGCGCCGCGGTGAGCTGCGAAGTCAACGACTCAGGATTAGCCTCGCAGGTAAACTCAACGGGCTTGCACCACATGGAGATACGACGGGCAAGTTTCACCAGGCGCTCCCCTGCCAGCGACGGCGTGCCGCCGCCAACATAGACGGTGCGGATCTGCCCGAGTGCCCCAGCATTGCCATAGGCATCGAGCCGCACATACAGGTGCTCAAAATAAGCATCGAGCGCAGCGTCCAGGTCGCACGACGCCACGCTGCGCGAATCAAAGTCGCAATAGCGGCATTTTTGAGCGCAGAACGGCACGTGGACATACAGCGCAGTAACGGCCACCCTTAAGCCTCCAGCGGATGAGCGGGCACCGACTCACCGGCGGCAAGCGCGGCCTCGCAGGCCACCACATCGCGCTCGATATCATCGACCAATGCCATAAACTCCTCGTACGTGGAGCAGCGCACCACCTGAGCGCGCCAGGCTGCGGCATGGGGCATACCCTTTAAGTACCAGCTTGCATACGTACGGGCGCGCGACATAAGCGGCAGAAGCTCGTGCGTCAACGTCAGGTGCTCACGCAGGGCCTCCAGGCGCTCGACCGAGGAGCGAGAAGGAACCGGCGTGCCATCGAGTGCAAGGGCGCGTGCATCGCCGAACACCCAGGGATTGCCGTAGATACCGCGCGCAATAAACACCGCGCTGGCACCCGAACCGCTCAGATGCTCAGCAGCGTCCTCGGCCGAGAACACATCGCCCGAACCAATCACGGGAATCTCGACGGCTTCGGCAACCTCATCGACGACAGACCAATCGGCCTGACCCGTATAGAGCTGCGTGGCACAACGACCGTGCACGGCAACCGCAGCGGCGCCCGCCCCTTCGAGCATCTGGGCAAACGTTGCGGCATTGCGGTCCTCGGCATAAAAACCCTTGCGGATCTTCACAGTCACGGGAACATGCGCCGCGCCCACCGCTGCCTCGACAATCTTCTCGGCCAGATCAGGCGTGCGCATAAGCGCCGAGCCCTCGCCCTTGGTAACGACCTTG
>CABSYS010000235.1:0-2893 GCA_902482045.1 uncultured Collinsella sp. | reverse complement strand
TAGAAGAAGAACGCGATCATGTAGACCAGCACGGTCTTGTTGTGGGCGATCTCGCGCATGGTGTGTCCGACTTCGGAGAACACGCCGCCCACGATGTGGCCGAGAGTGTCCTGGGGACCACGCTCGCGACCGTACTTTTGCTTATAGGTGCGAATGAGCGGCAGGGTAAAGATGAGCCACCAGGCACCGGTGATGACAAACGACAGACGCGTTGCCAGCATGGTGGGGACGCCAAGAGCGGGGCCACCCATGATAAGCGCCAGGCAGATGATGAACGGCACGGTGGAACCGATGTAGCCCCAGGCATAGCCCGAGCTGGACACGGCGTCCATGCGCTCGTCGGTGGTAATGTCGGGCAGCATGGCGTCGTAGAACGTCATAGAAGAGTTAAGGCCGATGGTGCACAGCACGTACACGGTCAAAAATGCCATGGCGGACATTGGGATAGCCTGCGCCAGGCAAAGCACCAGGCCCGTGAGGAAGAAGCCCAAGAAGAACTTGATCTTGTTGCCGGCGTAATCGGCAAGCGCGCCCAGAATGGGCATGAGCATGGCAATGACCAGCGAGGCAATCGTCTGCGCGTTGCCCCAGGCGACCACCAGGTCTGCCGAGGAAGCACCGGTATTGATGGCGTTAAAGTAGATGGGCACCACCGAGGTATTGAGCAGCACGAGGGCCGAGTTGCCCACATCGTACATAACCCAGTTACGCTCGAGCTTGGTGTATTTCATGGACAGGGCCCCTTCGTATTCGCCCGATATGCAGTTAGTTCATCGTACCCCAATTGTCCAGAGGCGCCGGTAAGGATTCGGCAAAGGGGCACGCACGAGCCCTACTCCTCGCGGTCGAACTCTTCGTCGGCGCCGAGCACGCGACCGCTGTAATTGACGTGGTTGGTCACGGCTTCCATATCGCCGGTCTCGATAAAGCGGGCAACCGTGCACTCGTAATCGAGCAGCGCGCGGTCAAAGACCTCGGGGAAGCTCTCGGTCGAGACTTCATCGGTAAAGGGGTTCTTCCATGCCAAGTGGCCCAGGTTGCCGGTACGCTCGGGCAACTCGGTCGTCACGCGGTGCGCAAGGCCGTCGAGCAGCGAATAATCGTGCACCAAGCCCTCGAGCAGGGCAATCGCGCGCGTCTTGGCCGAACCGGCCGGCTCGATAGTGCGGTAGAGCATCTGCATGTCCGAGACGGCGCCGGCGTACTCCCCCGCCGGGATGTCGATACCGTACACGCGCCCGGCGACGTAGCTCATCAGCACGCCGGCAACGCGATTGATGCGGTCGGTAGTGACAATCTCGCCCGCCGGCGGATAATCATCGACCGTGGCCCCGTCACGTTTGAGCTGCAGCATCAGCACGTCCAGGTCGCTTTCGAGCACGGCGTGAACTTGACTGCCCGAAGCCTCGAGCTCGGGGTCGGACTCAACAATGCCAAACTGCTGCTCGTAGACAAAGGGGTGGGCATTGCGGTCGAGCACATAGTGCGACAGCAGGCCCAGTGCAAAGGCGCGACCCAGGTTGGCATCGCGCGGCTGCAGGCGCGACACGCCGTCGCGCAGACACGAGAACTGGCGCGACATGCGCGAGCGGTGCATGACCTGAGCAAGCGACATACAGTCGGAGATGCGCGGCGTGAGCATGTGGAAGAAAAACGGGTCGGGACCTTGGTTTCCCAGGATAAAGGCGATGCGCTCCTCGTCGGACGTAATAGCGCCCTGCGGAAGACGGTCGATGCTTTCCTCGCCAAACAGATGATGCGTAATGAGCGCGGGCATAATAATCCTTTCGATTTCATTCGATGCAATCCATTATGCCCACCGCACAGTCATGCCAAACCTGTAACGGCAAACGATGGCACACCGACCCTCACGCAAGCCCCAAGTGCGATTTGACCTCGGCAGCGCGACGGCGGGACACGGGCACCGTCGAGGTTACGCGATCGAGCCTGAGCTCCATCAGGCCCGTGGAGCCGATCTCAACACTATGTACGTCTTCCAAATTAACCAGATAGCTGCGGTGGACGCGGATAAAGCCCTCGGAGGCCAGGCGACGCTCGAGCGAGGAAATCGACTCATTGATCAGGTACGTCCCCTCGGCGCAGACGGCGTTGCAAAAATCGGCGCGCGCCTCAAAGTAGCAGACATCCGCCACGGGAATGAACACCTTTTTGCCCCCGCGATCCACCGTCAGGCGCAAAGGCTGGCGCGGAGCATGGACGACACGGCGAGCGCCCAGGGCAGTCTCGATCTTGTCGAGCGCCTTTGACAAGCGGGCATCCTCGACCGGCTTGACGATGTAATCGACAGCATCGAGGTTATAGGCATCGGCCGCATACTCGGCAAATGCCGTCACAAACACCACAACCGGCGGCGTCTTTAGGTTCTGCAGCGTCTCGGCAAGCTCAATTCCCGAGCGACCGGGCATGGTAATGTCTAAAAACAGCACGTCGGGCTTGTTCGACAGAATCGACTCCACGGCTTCGGTGACATTGCCCGCCTCGGCAATCTGACCCACACGCGCATCCTTTTCCAACAGATAGCGTAGCTCAGCCCTAATGGGAGGCTCGTCATCAACCACCAGGATGTTCCAGCCTTCGGACATATGCGCTTCCCCTCTTTTTCTCTCAATCCAACCGCGTGCTACACCGTTAGCGGCGCCGGCTCATGCGGCTCGCCGTTCAACTCAACGATGACCTGCGTTCCCACGCCCTCCTGGGACTTCACGCGCATGCCAGAATCTTCTCCGTAAAAGAAATGGATGCGCTGAAGCACGTTGAAGAGCGCCAAGCCGCAGCCTCGTTTGATGGAGCCGTCGGCGGTAATGCTCTCGGGCTCCTCTCGGCGATGCTGCTCAAACAGATGCGCGCAGACTTCTTCGCTCATACCGATGCC
>CABSYS010000234.1:0-2895 GCA_902482045.1 uncultured Collinsella sp. | reverse complement strand
CACGGACGCATGCGAGCGTCTAGCATATCCATTCAAAACGGATTCACGAGCAAAGGGAGTCGCAAGCGCATATGAAGCAATGGGTTGGACTGGGCAAGTTTCTCGCGGGGCACATGCAGATCATCGTTCCGATTTGCGTGGCGCTCGGCGTGCTCTTTCCCCAGCAGATCGGCGTTCTCAAGCCCATCGTTCCCGCCCTCTTCGCCTTTATGACATTCCAAGGTGCGCTCAGCAACACCTTTCACCAGGTGGCTGAGGTGTTCCGCCGTCCCCTGCATTTGATTTTGGCGTTAATTGTCTCGGCTGTGCTCATCCCCATCGCGGCGTATGCCATGGGCTCACTGTTCTTTGGTTCCAACCCCAACCTTGTCTGCGGCATCGTGCTCGAGTACAACGTACCCGTGGCGGTCACTGCCTTTATGTGGATTAGCATGTTCGGCGGCAACGGCCCGCTCGCGCTTACCATCATCCTGACGTCCTCGGTTATCTCGCCTGTGACAATTCCGCTCACGCTCAAGCTCCTGCTGGGCGCCACCGTCTCGATCGACGTGCCGAGCATGATGCAGAATATGGCCTTTATGATCGCCATCCCCGCTGTGCTCGGCATCGTGATCAACGAGCTCACGCGCGGCTGGGGTCATGAGAAACTCTCCCCCGCGCTTTCGCCCGCCTGCAAGTTCATGATGATGGGTGTTATCGCGTCCAACTCCACCGCCATGAGCGAGTACGTGCTGCACATGAATGTTGAGCGCTTGGAAGTCGCCCTCTTTATCCTTTCGTTCGCCATCAGTGGCTTTATCATCGGCATCCTGGTCGCACGTGCCCTGCATTTGCCGTATAGCGAGACGACTACTATGTGCTTTACCTGCGGCATGCGTAACATCTCTTCGGGCGCCGTCATCGCCACGCAGTACTTTCCCGGCGAGGTCGTATTCCCCGTCATGTGCGGTACGCTGTTTCAACAGGTGCTGGCCTCGATTATCGGGCATCTCTTTGAGCGCCTAACCGGCGAGGAGCGCGCCAAACAGCGCAAGCGGGTCGAGGCCGGTCGCGACGCCATGGCACGCTAGACTGTCCGCATTACGCAGGCCCTCGCCTTGCTACGCGAGCGTTTCCAGATGCGCGCGTAGGCGCTCAGCATCGATATCGAGCGTCGTCTCGGCATTGACCTGGGCCAGACGATAGCCCACAAAGTAGGGCGAAACCACCCAACGTGGCAGAGCCTTGGCAATGGTCCGGCCGTCCATGTGGTAGAAGAACAAGTTGTACGACTCCGCGCGACCGCCATGGTGCTCGTGCAGGATATAGCGCAGGGCCACCTGAATCGCATCGGCAAACAGGTCCGCTTCGGCTTGGTCGCGGGCGTCGTCGCTGGCGGCGATTCCCTGTGGAGCCGAGACGTTGACCTCAAAGAATCCCATGATCGGTTCGGTTGAAATGTTGACCGAGATTCTCCCCCGCCGCCAAACATCGATGCCTTCAAAGTTGGCTGAGGTCAGCGCCGCATAGCCGTCCTCCTGTTCCAAGCCCACAATCTGCATGTGCGGGTGAACCAGGCTGCCGCCCGAAAGCGGGCCTTTGTTCTTGTACATAAGCACACTGCGGTACTGTTGGGAATCGATCATCTGCTGCCAACAGCCCAGGGCAAACCGCATCACATGATGCAGCTCGTCCGGTTCATAGGTCACCAGGTCGGCGTCGTGATTGGCCGACTCGATCAATACGGTCTGACGGGTGGCCCGCAAGGTCTTGAACTTATTCTCGAGCCAGATGCAGTCACCGTCGCGCTGGATGATATTGGCGAGCCCCTCCGTGTCGCAAAAGGGACACGCGGTGCCAGGGCGACGATTATCGTCGGGCTTGCCGTTCGCCTGCTGAACGTCAAATACGAGCGCCACGGGTTATATCTCCAGCGGCACAATCTTGGTGCCATGGAGCTCGGAGACGCCGAGCGTCGCCGCGACCGCGTCGCGATTTGCCGTAGTGATGCCGCCGCCGGGAAGGATGGTCAAACGATCGCCCGCATACTCGATTAAACGAGCCAGGTGATCGAAATTATCCTCGATCGACGTACCGGCCGCGCCGCCATGCGTGAGGATGCGCGTAACGCCGCAGTCAGCAAGCGTATCAATCGCATCGAGCTGAGCCTCGGGCGAGAGCTGGTCAAATGCCATGTGGAAGGTGATGTCAAGGGACTCGCGCTTGCACTCCTCGGTCGCGCAGCCCGCAGCCATAACGAGGGCGCCGAGGGCGAGCTCGTCGAGCGCCCAGCCGCCGGCACAGGGCTTGCAGCAGCCAAAGACCAGGCCGTCAACGCCGGCGCTCACGGCAAGGCCCAGGTCCATCTCCATCATGCGCAGCTCGTCCTGGTTGTAGTGAAAGTCGCCGCCACGCGGACGGATCATACACATCACCCGCGCGTCATGCTCGTGAGCGTAGCTGACTGTAGCGCTAATAACGCCAGCGGAAGGCGTGGTGCCACCGACGGCGAGGTTGTCACACAGCTCAATGCGCCCTGCACCGGCCTCGATGGCCGCCGGCACTCGCTCAAAGTTCTCGGCACAAAACTCGTACAGCATAGATAAGCCCCCAAAGACAGCAGATGTTATCCGACGGGCATTGTCACACATCCCCATGAAGTTGCGGTGGAATAGGGACTGTTTTGGCGTCTAGAGCCTTCATTTAGTCCCTATTTCACCGCAACTTAGAATGATTCCTTGGGAACGGCGCGGCTTGCCGAAAAAAGGCTGCCGATGGTGAATGTTGCGCAACAAGATTTCGGAATCCCGATTAACCATGGCAGTATCGACATTCGCATTTAGAGGAAAGGATTGCCATGTTTAAGAGCATCCAAAAGAGCGGAAGGATCGCAGCAGTCGCCATCGGCCTGATCGC
>CABSYS010000233.1:0-2900 GCA_902482045.1 uncultured Collinsella sp. | reverse complement strand
CCGAGATCTACACCTATGAAGTCGTCGGCAGCGTCAGATGTGTATAAGAGACAGTGCGAATACTGCGGTGGATGGCACCTAACGTCGCACCCTTGGAAATAGGCGCCACATCGGCACGGCACTGACGGAGCGCCAGCCATCGCACGCAAACTACGGGCGCGGCGGCACCAAAACATCGTAACGAACGGCCTTGCCCGCAAGTTGATAGCTCGGCTTTATGCCGGCGAGCAACGGGCCCTTCACCGGCCGTTTGATAACGACTTTGCGCGGATGCACCGCAAGCGCTGCCTGGACCAGCGCCTCCTCATCGGCGCACGGCTGCTCCAAGTGATGCAGCAGCTGGAACTTCTTTTTCACCGCCGCGCTCTTGGTGCGCTCGGGAAACATGGGGTCCAGGTACACCGCATCGGGAGCGGCAAGCTCGCCCCGCCCGATCAACTCAGCTGTATGGCGAAGGCCGGCAATGCTGTCCTCGCCCGCATGCAAGCGCATGCGCGCCACGGCTGTCGCAAGCGCCGGTTCATCTGCCGCGCGATCCAAAGCATCCTTGAGGAGCGCCGCGATCACGCAATCCTGCTCATACAGATCGACGGTAAAGCCCGCGGCCGCCAGCAGCAGCGAATCCTCGCCAAAGCCCGCCGTGGCATCAATCGCCCATGGTTGCTCGATGCCTTTTGTGCGCGCAGCCTTTACCAACAGCTCTTGCTGCAGACGGCCCCGCTTGAGCCGCGGCAGCATGCGGGTAAAATCGGCACACAGCTCCATCGTACCGTCGGTGAGCGTGAGACCCTCGGACTTCCGCACGAGCTCGAGCCCCGCGGCCCGAGCAACAGAAAAGGGATCGACGACGCCCATGGGTACTCCTTAGCAAGCAAAACGAATACGTGAGCGCCGTTTATGCCAGCACCCAACCGTCCGCTATTGTCCCATATGCGACATGGCCCACAGCATCCCAATGCAAAGCACCGCCATCAACCCCGTGCACACGGCAGCGATCACAGAATCGCTCATGCGCCTTCCCAGCGACCGCGGCTCTCGTACTTGCCCTGCTCCGTACATCATGACTCCTCCTTGAGACCAGCTCCTTGTTACGGCCTCATCATCGCAGCGCCGCACATGAGCTGCCATCGATTTGGCTTACGTCCAGCTTTCCTTTTTGAAAGGTTGGACCGTACAGGCAAGAGACGCTTTCAAACGCATGCATCGTCCCGTTGAACTACAATGTGCTTCACGATATGTGCCGTAACCTGGGCGCGACAGATTCTCCGCGCCCGCATCGAAAGGACCAGCTATGAGCGCTGCTCGCAAGACACTCAAAATCCTTGCCCTGATTTATTTTGTTCTGGGCATCGCCAGCCTCGTCATCGGAATTGCCGGCATTGTTACCGGCAATTTTGGATCCGCTTACGGATCGAACGCCACACTCGCCGCTGTTGTGGTGATTGTTAAGGGCCTCGTCGACCTTGCCGCAGGCGTCGCCGGTATCAAGGGCGCCAACAAGCCTTCGCAGGTAGACGGCGCATTTAAGCTCGGTATCGTTGCCGCGGCAGCCACGCTCCTCCAAGCCGTGCTCACGCTTCCCGCACTCGGCGGCAGCTCCGTCAATATCATCGCCTTTGTTATTGTGGTCTACGACCTGTTCTTTGTTCAGCAGGCACACGCCGTTAAGGCCGAGAACAAGGACCGCCTGTAAGTGCCCGCTTCTCATAACCTCTGTTGCAGCCAAGCAACTAAAAAGGGCCGATCGCGCATCTCCGCGGTCGGCCCTTTACGTTTGCCCAGACAAAACCTACCAAAACAAACCTGTCCCTTTTTGGCAGGTTGTTAGCTGTGACGGTACTCGGCGATGATGAAGTCGATGTCGGTTTGAAGGGTGTCCAAGTTTGCCAGGCGCTCTTTGTCGGCAGGGCGTGTGCGATAGTAGTACGGCGTCATCTGAAACACCGCCTCGATGTCGGCCTGCGTCTGGAGCGTAATATTCGCAGATACCCGCTGCGTTCCGACTAACTCGAGCTCGGTGGTCTTCGGCAGCTTCTCATCGTTAAGGTACGGCGTGTCGTAGAGCACCTCCTTGAGCCCAAAGAGATGACGGGCGCCCGGCACCACGGTGTAGAGCGAGCCCTCGGGCGCCAGCACGCGGGCAAATTCGCGCTCGTTAAAGGGAGCAAAGAGCTCGGTCACCATATCGAAGGCGCCATCGGCCACGGGGATATCCTTCATATTGGCCACAAAATAGGTCGCATCGCCGCGCTTGGCGGCCAGGCGCACCATCTCTTTGCCCAAGTCGAACCCGTAAGCGTCCACGCCCGGCACCGCGCCCATGGCGCTGGTGTAGTAGCCCTCGCCGCAGCAAATATCGAGCAAGGCCAGCGGCTTGTCCGACGTAGCCGCGCACCGCTGAGCTCGTTCGCGCACGAGCTCGACCATTGCATCGCGCAACGGCGCATAGTAGCCACGGTTTAGAAAGTCGCGACGACTGCGCGCCTGCGACTTGGGATCGCCCATGGAGTCGCCGCTCTTGGACGAGCGCAGTAGGTACAGATAACCCTCGCGCGCACGGTCAAACCGATGCCCGCCCGCGCATGCAGCACCGCGTTCGTCATCCACCAACGGCTCATGGCAAACGGGACACAACAACATGGCAACTCCTTAGCGCGAACAACACAACGCCCACCATTGTCGCACGCCTTCCCCACCTAGTCATTGGGGACGTTCTTAAATGACTAGTCGTTTAAGAACGTCCCCAACGACTAGTCGATTAGGAGTATCATCATCTGCGCAAATAAGCACGAAAGAGCATGTTAGAGATTGAGAGCGTATGGCTGACACCGTATCTAAGCACATTGACATGACCACCGGCTCGCTGTGGCGCAATATTCCCCTGTTCGCCTTCCCCGTGG
>CABSYS010000232.1:0-2961 GCA_902482045.1 uncultured Collinsella sp. | reverse complement strand
GGGGTCGCCTGCCCACATAACCTGTCCCCATTTCTCAGCCGGGGGCGGCACGTCACACGGCGCGCCGCCCCCGGCCTTTTTTGGGCGGACCATGTCGCACGTTTGTCTCGATCTGTAACATCTAGCCGAGTTTTTGGGTCCTAGCTGTTACAGATTGAGACAAACGGAATAGGCCGGGCCAAAATCTCAATCTGTAACATCTAGCTGAGATTTTCGGCCCTACCTGTTACAGATTGAGACGAACAGGCCGAGCACGTCTACGCCCGCAGGTCCTTTACGCTGGAACGCTCGACCAGCACACCCGAGACAAGCGTACGGCTTCTGGAGCTCGGGGCTTCCAGACCTGCGACGACCTCGTTAAGCGCACGGATGCCCAGCTCGCGATGGCGAAACTTCACCGACGTCAGAATCGAGTTGGGAATCGTCTTGTAGAGCTCATCGTCGAAGCCGATCACGGACACGTCGTCGGGCACACTGAGCCCTTTGTCACGTAGAGCCACCATCACGCCGTTTGCCATGCAGTCGTTAGCGGCGAGGACCGCCGTGCAATCGGGTTTATCGGCAAGCGCAAGGCCTGCGGCATAGCCACTATCCGCATTCCAATCGCCTTGCAGAGGCTCGGGCGGCTCAATGCCACGCGCCTCGAGCGCCGCACGCCAACCTTTCATACGGCACTGGCTCGACAGCGACTCTTTCTTACCAGAGACGAAGTACACGTTTTTATGCCCGCGATTCAAGAAGTACTCGCACGCCATGCGCGCACCACCCTCTTGATCGTCACTGACGGTAGAGCAGGTAGGATGCTCCATCGGCGTGATAATCACCGTCTTGAGGTCTTTCGGCGCCTCAAAGGTATCAAAGTCATCGACCATCTGACGCAGGTTGAAGATCATGCCATCAACAGGCAGCTGCGACATCCTGCGCGCCGCTTCGGCAAGGGTCATCTTCTCCCCAGCCCGCTTTTTGATCATCGTGAGCGCAAAGCCGCGTTCTTCGGCGGCATCGGCGATACCGTCAATCATGTCCACGGCACCGCCCGACAAGTGAAACAGCACCACGCCGATGCACCCGTAACGGCCCAACTTGAGCGAACGCGCGGCAAAGTTGGTTCGAAACCCGAGCGCCTCCATGGCCGAATGAACCTTATCGCGTGTCGACTCTCGCACGCTATCGGGCTCGTTGATCACACGCGACACCGTCTTGAGAGAAACACCCGCGGCAATCGCCACATCGTTCATCGAGACATTTTTCTTGTCCATCGTTGCCACTGCTTCTCCACTCGGTTCTCTATCACTTGTTTTTTGCGTTCTAGCATACACTACCTGCTTGACTGATAAATCAACCGTTTACCGGACAATATCGACCACTCACCCGTAAATCCTTGTTGCTCTTCCAAAAATGTCTTACGTTGTCATTAACGAAATGACAACGTTGTCATTTCTCAATGCCTTCCTTAAGCAGGAAGGTTTCCGGGCAGTCCTGACCATCCATCGACGACCAGTTCCATCCACATGCATCGCGCATTAAGTAGCAAAGGAGCTCTATGGACGCCATCGTAAAGATGCTCGAAAAGCATCAACCGTTCTTCGAGAAGATCTCGAGGAACGTCTACCTCCAGGCCATTAAGGACGGATTCCTTGGGTGCATGCCCATCGTCCTCACCTCTTCGATCTTTCTGTTGATCGCCACCCTTCCTGGCGTAGTTGGCATCACGCTGCCCCAGCCGCTCATCGACTGGTGCAACAAGCTGTACAACTTCACCATGGGCGTCATGGGCATCATGGTTGCCGGCACCACTGCCAAGAACTTCACGGCGTCCATGAACCGTCGCATGCCCGCCGGCAAGGTGCTCAACGACGGCTCCACCATGGTTGCCGCCCAGTGCAGCATGCTGCTGCTCGCTGTTACGCAGTTCACCACCAAGTTCAACGGCTCCGAGCTTTCGGTCTTCGATTGCACCAGCATGGGCACGCGCGGTCTGTTCTCGGCCTATATCGCCGCGTTCATTACCGTGTGGGTCTACAAATTCTGCGTCTCGCGCGATCTGACCATTAAGCTGCCCAAGGAGGTCACGGGCGCCATCGCTCAGAACTTCCGCGACATCATCCCCTTTGGCGGCGCCGTCATCATCTGCGGCATCATCGATGTGGTTGTGCGCAACCTTATGGGCGTTCCGTTCTCCGAGCTGCTCATCAAGCTGCTCTCCCCGCTCTTTACCGCTGCAGAAACCTATCCTGGCCTTATCCTTATCCAGGCAGCCACCGCGTTCTTCTGGTTCATCGGCGTCCACGGTCCTTCGATTGTCCAGCCGGGCATCGACCCCATCCGTCTTGCCAACCAGGCCGAGAACCTGCAGGTTCTGCTGGCCGGCGGCCACCCCGCCCACTCCCTCACCTTTAACATGTCGCTCGTGGGTGAGTTCGGCGGCACCGGCGCCACGTTCATCGTGCCACTTCTACTGATTCTCTTTATGAAGTCCAAGCAGCTCAAGGCCGTCGGTAAGGCCTCGATTGTTCCTGTTGCCTTCGCCGTCAACGAACCGCTGCTCTTTGGCGCGCCGATGATCCTTAACCCCTACATGCTCATCCCCTTTGTTGCCGCCGGTTGCGTCAACGTGAGCGTTGCCAAGTTCTTTATCGATAACGTGGGCATGAACGGCTTCTCCTTCGTGGTACCTTGGGCCACCCCTGCCCCCATCGGCATTTTCATCACCACGAACTTCCAGCTTATCGCCCTGGTGTTTGTCGCGATCATCATCTTGCTGGACGCCATCATCTACCTGCCGTTCTTGAAGGCATACGATAAGCTGCTCTGCGACCAGGAGGCCGAGCGCGCCGCCGAGCTGGGTCTCGAGTCCGATGGTGCTGCCACCATCGCCGCCAACGCCCCTGCGCCCGCTGTCGAGCAGGCTACCGCTTCCGTCGAGCCGCTGTCTCTTATACACATCTCCGAGCCCACGAG
>CABSYS010000231.1:0-2968 GCA_902482045.1 uncultured Collinsella sp. | reverse complement strand
GTGCCTGCTCGCGACGTTGGCGGCGTTTCTCCTGTGTGAGTTGTCCGCTGTGGCGCACGTCTTGGACACCGGACGGCAGTGCCGCGGGTGGTGTCGCCTCAATGCGCTCGCACGCGAGCACTTCGGCCTCTTGAGGACCCGCACTCTCGAATCCCCGCTGCTGCGCCTGGGGACCCGAGTTGTAGAAGTGCTCCATGGAGATACGCCACACGCGGCGCGGCTCCTCAAAGCGGGGGATGACGCAGTCGCGTCCCGTCCCCTGCGACAAGAAGGCGCCCGTGCGTTCCGGGTCCCCGATGGTGGCCGAAAGGCCAATGCGCCGGGGCCGCACGCCCGCCATGCGCGAAAGACGCTCGATAAGGCAGAGCGTCTGCCCGCCGCGGTCACCGCGCATGAGCGAGTGGACCTCGTCGATGACCACATAGCGCAGGTCGCAGAACATACGCGGGATTGCCATGTGCTTGTGGATCAGGAGTGCCTCGAGTGATTCGGGCGTAATCTGTAGGATGCCGCTTGGCTTTTTGATGAGCTTTGCCTTGTGCGACTGCGAGACATCGCCGTGCCAGTGCCAGACGGGGATATCGGCCTCTTCGCACAGATCGTTGAGGCGAACGAACTGGTCGTTGATGAGTGCCTTGAGGGGGCCAATATAGAGGGCGCCAACGCTTGCGGGCGGGTTCTCCCAAAACTCGGTCAGGATGGGAAAGAAGGCTGCCTCGGTTTTGCCAGATGCCGTGGATGCCGTCAGGAGCACATTGTCTTGCGTGTTGAAGATGGCATCTGCCGCCGCAACCTGGATGGAGCGCAGACTCTCCCAATCGTGGGAGTAGATGAAGTCTTGGATAAACGGGGCGTAGCGGTCAAAGGCGTTCACGGGGCCTCCTCTCATCAACGGGCTGATCAACGCAACGGGCAACGGTTCGATATCTTGCAACATCGGCGTTTGCCCAGATAAAACCTACCAAAAAAACCTGTCCCTTTTTGGCAGGTTAGATGGTGAATTCGGCGAAGTTACGGTCGTCGCCTGCGGTATCGGTGTCACCTGTTGCGGTTGCCGGCGCCAGCGCGTCGCCGCCGACGCTTTGCAGCAGCTCCGCCACATTTGCATCGGGGTTCTGACACAGGATATCGAGCAGCTCGATAAAGTCACGGATGACCTCACGCGGCGTTAAGTGCGTATCGGCTCCCACGCGACCGAACTCGATCTTGAGGAAGTCCACCAAGTCGTTCTCGGTAAGCGTGGGCGTCCAGCCAAAGTAGCCGGCATGGATCTGCATGAGTTTTTCGATCAGCACCAGCAGTTCCTCATAGGTGAGTGGCTGCAAGCGGATGATGGGTGCGAGCATGTCCTTAAGGTCCTCGCGCGCAAAGCAGCCTTGAGCGAGTCGGCTGCGCAGGGCTTCGTAGGAGAACACGCCGCGGCGGCGGTCTTCGATGGAGGTTGGCGTGCCGCCCATGATCATGCCCAGGTACTGCGCCTTGCCCTGGAGCGTGTCGTTGTACATGGTCAAGATCTTCTCGTAGTTGTATTGGCGCGTGATCGCGTTGGGAATCTTGTACAGATTCACGAGCTCGTCGATGAGCACCAGCATGCCCTTGTAGCCGCTGCAGACCAAAAAGCGCGCAATGAGCTTAACGTAGTCGTACCAGTCGTCATCGCTGATGATGGTCGAGGAGCCCAGCTCGGCGCGTGCCTCACTCTTGGTGCGGTACTCGCCGCGAATCCATTTGGTCACGCGGCTCATGGCTTCTTCGTCGCCCTCGGATACTGCCGCGCGGTAGCGGCGGAGCATGCGGGCGAAGTCGAAGCCGTGGACCATTTCCTCGAGCGGGGCCAGTTGGGCATTGACGGCAGACTCATCGGCATCGGCACACGAGGCGACCCAGCGATCCAGGATAAGGTTGAGCGCACCGCCCTCGGGGCGCGTTTTAGTCGATATGTTGCGGATGAGCTCACGGTAGGTGGCAAGGCCCTGTCCCTGGCCGCCCTGCAGGCGGCGCTCAGGGGATAGGTCGGCATCGGCGACGACGAATCCCTCGCCCATGGCGTGCGTGCGGATGGTCTGGAGCAAGAAACTTTTGCCGGCGCCGTAGCGACCGACTAAAAAGCGGAAGCTCGCGCCGCCATCGGCGATGAGACTCAAATCGGTGAGCAGGGCGCGAATCTCGACCTCGCGTCCCACGGTGATATAGGGAAGCCCGATGCGCGGGACCACGCCGCCCTTGAGCGAGTTTAGGATAACGGCGGCGACGCGTTTGGGTACGCGGGGTGCTGCGGATGCGGTATCACTCATAGTCTAGGTATCCTCTCACGTCTGCTTCGTAGTCCTCGATAATTTGCGGTCCTGCCGCGCCAAATTCAATTACGGTGTCACCCACCAGGTCAAAGAGCGCCTCATTGATGCTATCGACGAGCATGTCCTCGCTCTGACCCGACCTCTCCACTGCCGATTCCGTCTGTGCCGTGTCCTGCTCGAGCAGCGCGCGGAGATAGGCGTCTGCGGCAGGCGTGAGTTCGTTCGTGGCGTCAGCGGGCGCAGCAGCTGCGAACACGGGCGTCGGCGCGAGAAGCGGTGCCACGACACCAAACTGTTCGGTGGAAATGGTTGGCTCGTCGGCCTCGTCTTGCCGTGTGGCCATCTCGCCAGGTCCGGCGGTCATGCCGGGCGCAGACTCAGTGTTCGGTTGCTCGATAAGCGTCGCCTCGACTTCCATAGGCACATCGTCCTCACGCTCTTCATCGATCAAAAGCGCCTCACGCGTTTGTACGGCGGCACTCCGGATATGCCCCAGCTGGCTCAGGTCGATATCGATCTTGATGGGCTGGTGTGCGGCGTCCCACGAAAGCCATGCCATGATCTCGTCATCGATGATCTTGGCCAGATATTTGGGGACCTTCTCCTCCTTTAGGGGGTGGGTGCTGTCTCTTATACACATCTCCGAGCCCACGAGACATGCGCAGATCTCG
>CABSYS010000230.1:0-3042 GCA_902482045.1 uncultured Collinsella sp. | reverse complement strand
GTCGTCGGCCGCGTCAGATGTGTATAAGAGACAGGGTCACCTTCGGGTGGCCCTTCTTTTTATCTGATTTGCATGCAAGGAGGCCCCGATATGGCCAACATGACGAGCTCGGTTTCGGCATCGCAGGTTGCCGGCGAGCTGGCGAGCGCCACGTTTGAGGAGATTCCCGCCCTCGTGGAGCATTATCGTGAGGATCCGCGCCAGCAAGTGATCAAGGCTTGCGAGCGTGCTCTTAAGCGTCATGCCAAGGAACTTGCCGAGCGCGAGCGCGTCAACGGCATGTACGAGCTGATGCACGAGCTCGGTGGGGATGGTGTGGTCGTGGGCGTCGACGAGGTAGGTCGCGGCTCGGTGGCCGGCCCTTTGACGGTGTGCGCCGTGTGCCTTCCCATGGAACCGCGCGTCTGGGGCATCAACGATTCCAAAAAGCTCACGCCGGCGCGCCGCGAGTTGCTCTCAGTGAAGATTGCCGAGGTGGCGGCGGCGATCGGTTTTTGCCATATCGCGCCGAAGGATATCGATGAGATGGGCATGGCCCGTGCTATCCGTACCGCCGTTGCGGGTGCGGTGGCCGATACGGGACTTGAACCCGACTGCGTCCTCATGGATGGCAACCCCTTGGGCACTGTTCCTAACGAGCGCGATGTGGTGAAAGGCGATGCCAAAATAGCCTGCATCGCCGCGGCGTCCATCATGGCCAAGGTCACGCGTGACGAGATGATGGTTGAGTACGACGCCGAATATCCCGAGTACCATCTGGCCGAGTCGAAGGGCTATGCAAGCCCCGAGCATATCGAGGCCATTCGCAAACATGGACTTTGTCCTCTGCACCGCGTGAGCTTTTGCGGAAACTTTCTGCAGACTGAGCGCCTTTTCTAGGTCAATTGTGGAGACAGGGACCTTAAAGATTCTATAAACCTGCTGGTAGCGGGCCGTATGCAACACCATTGCTGTGTACGGCCCGTTTTTTGACGGCATTTGGTCAGCTTTTGGTTTGCTTCCGGTACTTACCCGCATGAAAGGTGCCCTCATCATCGGGGCAATGCAGTGTGCGGGAAAGGAGACCCCATGTGTGCCGCAAGCAAAAAGAGCAAGACGCAGCAACTCAAGGAGCGCTGGGTAGCCGGCGAGCTCGACTGCGGGGCGATGACGCCCGAGTTTATCAAGGGGCTCAGTCCCCGCGAGCTCGGCATGCTGGGCGAGCTGATCACCATCGATTACTTTAACGAGCGTGGATACACCTTGTTGGAGCAGGGCTATCGTTGCATTGAGGGCGAAGCCGATCTGGTGCTGCTCGATGAGCTCGACGATGTCGTGGTGATGGCCGAGGTCAAGACGAGACGCGTCGCTCTGGATTGCAGCACGCGGGTCTTTCCGGAGGAGGCCGTGGACGCCCAAAAGCAACGCCGCTACCGCCGCATCGCAAGCTGCTATCTTATGGAGCATTATCCGCTCAAGGCGATTCGCTTCGATGCCGTGGGTGTCACCATCCGCGGCGGGCATGTCGCCGAGATCGAGCATCAGTACAATGCGTTCGATTGGCAGGTGTCGTGATGGCGTTCGAGACGTTTGCCGTACACGCGGCCTGCATCCGCGGCGTCGAGGCAATTCCCGTCACCGTCGAGGTCTCGCTTGCCGGTGGCGTTCCGGGCATCCAGATGCTCGGCATTCCGAGTATGGAGGTGATGGAGTCGCGCGGGCGTATCCGGTGCGCCATGCGCTCGGCCGGCTTCGAGATCCCTCGGTCTGGCATTACCGTCAACCTAGCACCCGGCGATATCCGTAAAACTGGCAGCGGTTTTGACCTGCCGATTGCCATCGCGGTTCTGGCGGCCGATGGGCAGATTCCCCGTGACAACCTCGATCGCTGCCTTATTGGAGGTGAGCTTGGTCTGGACGGCACGGTGTTGCCCGTCAAGGGCGAGGTGGCGTTTCAGCTGTTGGCGCGCGATATGGGACTTTCGTTTATCGCCGGTAGGTCCGATCAGCATGTCCCGCTTGCGGGCGTTGACTGCGGGTTTATCGACCACCTATCTCAGCTTGCCCATGGCATGGGGGATGCCGCACGGCATTACCTGGATTCTGAAGTGCTCGAGGCGACCTTTGAGCCCGAGCTCGATTATGCCGACGTGCTGGGGCAGGAGGTCGCCAAACGTGGCATGGCGCTTGCGGCCGCCGGTGAGCTCGGCCTGCTCATGATCGGCTCGCCCGGTTCGGGCAAGACTATGCTTGCGCGGCGCATGACGGGTATCTTGCCCGAGCTTTCTCTCGAGGATCAACAAGAGGCGCTGTGCATCCATTCGGTCTTGGGCGAGAGCATCGATGGCCTGCTTGCGGGGCATCGTCCCTTCCGCAGCCCACATCACAGCATATCGACCGCGGGACTCATCGGCGGCGGACGTCCGGTGCATCCGGGCGAAATTAGCCTAGCTCATGGCGGCGTGCTCTTTTTGGACGAGCTTGCAGAGTTTCCCACCGGCGTGCTTCAGACGCTGCTTCAGCCCATCGAGCGTGGGTACGTGAGGATCGTGCGCGTTGACGGGGCCTTTACGTTCCCGTCGCGCTTTCAGCTGCTGGCCGCGAGCAATCCCTGCCCCTGCGGGTTTTTGGGCGATCGCGAAGTGCCGTGTCGCTGCTCGGCGGCGATGGTCGAGCGCTATCGGGGCAAGTTGCGCGGTCCCTTGGCTGATCGCATCGACATGATGATCGACGTGACCCGCCCCGATCCCCAGGTGATCATTGAGGGCGCGGAGGGTATGTCATCGGCCGAGCTGCGCGATTACGTCGTGCGTGGGCGCGCCTTTCGCGCCTGGCGTGAATCCCGTATGGACGATGCGGACACCGAGGCCGAGGAAGATGAGTCGCGCTCCATTGACGGCGTCGTTTCGACCTTTGAGCTTGATGGGGCTGCCGAGAAATGCGTGCTCGGCCTGTCGAAGCGCACGCATCTGACGGGTCGCGGCATCGTGCGCCTGGTACGCATTGCACGCACGATCGCCGATCTGTCTCTTATACACATCTGACGCTGCCGACGACTCAATA
>CABSYS010000229.1:0-3061 GCA_902482045.1 uncultured Collinsella sp. | reverse complement strand
AGATCTGCGCATGTCTCGTGGGCTCGGAGATGTGTATAAGAGACAGGTCATGAACTGCTGCGAGACTTCGGGTCACGACTACTACTACTCGTATTATGGCGGGGATAAGGGGCAGAACGACGCTGCGGCTGGGGTCAATTCCGCTGTCGGCGGCGCGGCTGCAACGGGGACCCCTGCGAAGGCGAAGCGTTTTAAGAAATAGCAACGACGCAGATAAGAGGGCGATATGAGGGATATCCACTGCCATATCCTGCCCGGTGTTGACGACGGCGCGGCGAACCTCGAGCAAAGCTTGGCGATGCTCGAGGCGGCCCGCGCCGTCGGCGTTACGCACATGGTGTGTACGCCGCACTGCCGGGACCCGTATTTTGACTTCGAAAAAATGTGGGAGGTCTATCGACTGCTTTGCGCGCATGCGGGCGATATGCATTTGCAGATGGGCTTTGAAGTCAATCATGCCAAGCTCATGGATTTGGGCATCGAATGGGCCGATCGCCTGCATTTCGATGGCTCAAACGAGTTTTTGCTTGAGCTCTCGACGCGTGCTGATTCGTATGACTTTGAGGAATACGAGAACACAATCTACGACTTGCAGTGTCGCGGTTACCAGGTGATTATTGCCCATCCCGAGCGCTATCGTGCGATTCAAAAGGATGTGAGCGTGGCTGAACACCTGGTCGACCTGGGCTGCAAACTGCAGGCTTCGGCGGACTTTATCGCAGGTGGACGATTCGGTCATGAAAAGAAGCCGGCGCAGCGCCTGTTTAAGCAGGGCCTGTACAGCTATATCGCGAGCGATGCCCACAACGTGGGCCACTACGATTGCCTGGCAAAAGCACGCGCGAAGTTTAGCGTGGGAGCTCATTTCCGCTAAAATTTTCCCCCAACGTTCGCATCGAATGAAGGGGCTGCTGTGGATATCCAACTTAAGACGGGTTGCTTTGAGGACGCGGCGCTCGTGCGCCGCGCCGTTTTTATGGACGAACAGGGCTACGAGAGCGAGTTCGACGCTATCGATGAGGCACCGACTTGCATCCATGTGACGCTGTACGTGGACGGCGAGCTCACCGTCTGCTCACGCGTGTTTCCCGAGGAACTGGAGCGCGCGGCAGATGCAGAGGCTCCGGTTTCGCCGGCGTGCGACTTGGACGAAGGCGTCGCAGCGGGGGAGACCTATATTATGGGTCGCGTCGCCGTGCTGTCCACCATGCGCCGTCGCGGCCTGGCAAGCAAGATTGTCGAAGCCAGCGAAGCTGCTGCGCACGATGCGGCGCCAAGCTCATAAAGTTGCATGCACGGGAGTACGTGCTGCCGCTCTACACCAAGGCGGGCTACACGCAGATCGCGCCGGTGGACTATGAGGACGAAGGCCAGCCCCACGCCTGGATGGCCAAACTGCTGGGCGACAGATAGGGACGTTCCTTTTCTGCCAGCAGCTGGGGACACTCCTTGGCAATCGACGCATGGGTGTTCCAACATACAGTTTTTCGATTCCGTATGTATATATGCGCGCTAATAGGTTATAAAATCTAAGTCTGAACATAGCAGGTCTGCGATGCGGCTCGGGCAACCGGGCCGTTTTTGCGGGCAGGGGTAGCGCGAAAGGACTGCACATGCGTCAATTTAAGACCGAGAGCAAAAAACTGCTCGACCTCATGATCAACTCCATCTACACCAATAAGGAAATCTTCCTGCGCGAGCTTATCTCCAACGCGAGCGATGCCGTCGACAAGCTCAACTTTAAGAGCCTTCAGGATCCGAGTGTCAAGCTCGACCAGGGCGACTTGGCCATCCGTGTTTCCTTTGATAAAGATGCCCGTACCATCACGATTTCGGATAACGGTATCGGCATGACCGCCGAGGAGCTCGAGCGCAACCTGGGCACCATTGCCCATTCCGGCTCCGAGGAGTTTAAGACCGAGAACGCCGAGCAGCAGGGTTCCGATGTCGACATCATCGGTCAGTTTGGCGTGGGTTTCTACTCCGCCTTTATGGTCGCCAGCCACGTGAAGGTCGTCAGCCGCGCTTACGGCGAGGATGCCGCCCACGTTTGGGAGTCCGACGGTCTTGAGGGCTACACCATCGAGGATGGCGAGCGTGCTGAGCACGGTACCGATGTCATCCTGACGCTGCGTGAGAACGAGAAGCTCGACGCCGACGGCGAGGCCGAAACCTACGATCGCTTCCTGACCGAGTGGGGCCTCAAGAGCCTGATTCAGCAGTACAGCAACTATGTGCGCTACCCGATTCAGATGATGGTGTCCAAGAGCCGCCAGAAACCCAAGCCCGAGGACGCCGGCGACGATTACAAGCCCGAGTACGAGGACTACCAGGAGCTCGAGACCATCAACTCCATGACGCCGATCTGGAAAAAGCGCAGCTCCGACGTTGAGCAGAAGGATTACAACGAGTTCTACAAGTCCACGTTCCACGACTTTGACGATCCCGCGCGCACTATCAGCTTCCATGCCGAGGGTACGCTTGAGTACGATGCACTGCTGTTTGTGCCGGGTCGCGCCCCGTTCGATCTGTACAGCAAGGACTACGAGAAGGGCCTGGCGCTCTATAGCTCCAACGTGCTGATTATGGAGAAATGCGACGACCTGCTGCCCGACTACTACAACTTTGTGCGCGGTGTTGTGGACTCTGCCGACGTGACGCTCAATATTTCGCGTGAGACGCTGCAGCAGAATCGTCAGCTCAAGGCCATTGCCAAGCGTGTCGAGAAGAAGATCACCGCCGATCTCGAGGACATGCGCGACAACGACCGCGAGGCATACGAGAAGTTCTTTGAGAACTTTGGTCGCGGTCTTAAGTACGGCATCTACTCGAGCTATGGCATGAAGGCCGATGAGCTCGCCGACCTGCTGCTGTTCTGGTCTGCCAAGGAGCAGAAGATGATCACCCTTGCCGAGTATGCCAAGGGCATGCCCGAGGGCCAGAAGGCAATCTACTATGCCGCCGGCGATTCGCGCGAGCGTCTGGCCAAGATGCCCGTCGTGAAGGGCGTGCTCGACCGCGGCTACGATGTACTGCTGCTGACGCAGGACGTGGATGAGTT
>CABSYS010000228.1:0-3064 GCA_902482045.1 uncultured Collinsella sp. | reverse complement strand
TACGAGATCTGCGCATGTCTCGTGGGCTCGGAGATGTGTATAAGAGACAGATCCCTGCTTTTGCACGCGCGCCGAGCTCCACGCTGCGAGCGCGCCGCACGCCAGCGACGGCACGCCCATCTACCGCGGCGCCTGCCGAGGCCTTTCTGCCGAGGAGGTTACCCGTCGCAGCATCCTGCGCGCTCCGGCCACGCGCCTGCGCGTGCCCGCCGTCGACGACCTCGCAGACGATGTGATCGAATTCGTGGACCGCACGTACGGAGCCCAATGCGAGGCACTCGCCACCGAGTGCGGTGACTTTTTGGTGCGCCGCAGCGACGGCGTTTTTGCCTACCAGCTAGCCGTGGTGGTCGACGACGCTGCCATGGACGTCACCGAGGTCGTTCGCGGATGCGATCTGCTGGGCTCCACGCCCCGCCAAATCTACCTGCAGCATCTGCTGGGACTTCCCACACCGCACTACGCGCACATTCCGCTGCTCATGTCGCCGGACGGCCGCCGCCTTTCCAAGCGCGACCGCGACTTGGACCTGGGCGAGCTCCGCGCCCGCTTTGGCGCGCCCGAGGCACTGCTGGGCTGGCTCGCCGGGCAAACAGGCATCGCGCCGGACGCCACACCGCGCACCGCCGAGCAGCTGGTCGAGCACTTTAGCTGGAATGTTATCCGTACGCATCGGGAAAACATCACTGTAACGGTCGAGTAGCCAGCCACCCCGCCCCTACGCGACATCCCAGGGCTGGAGTTCGTCGCCCAGGCGAACGATGCAGTCGTAGAGCACGGTATGGCGCTCGGCAGGGTTGGCATCCCGATGAAAATGCCCGTAGTACCAGCGCTTGTAATCCAAGCGGTCTTCCAGCTCATCGAAAAATGCCGTAAGCCGATCAACGGCGGGGTAATTCCAGCCGGGTGCCGGATAAAGCGTGGGCGAAAGCATGCGCGTGGAGCAGGTGTGGGTGATCGCATAGTCGACCTTCCGGCCCACGCTGTCGAGCTTTGCCCGCGCCTCCTCAAAGTTGCGCTCGTCCGGAAGCTCTTGCGGCCACCAGCTGGAATACGGAATGCGATATTCCTTGTCCACGCTCGTGGCGCCGCCCATGGTAAAGATCATTGAGTCATCGAGCTCGAAAGTCTCGCCACGCGTCAGGCGCCGTATGGGAGAGGTATCCGACAGGCGCTGCGTCAGCCCGCCGTGCCACAACTCCATGGGGCGCTCCGACCAGTGATCGAAACACTCGTGGTTGCCGTCGACAAACAGCACGGTATAGGGGCGCGACTCCAGCCAGGCGATGTCGGCACATTCCTCAGCAGAGAAATCCCACGGAAAGCCAGAGTCGCCCGCGATGATGAGATAGTCGTCACTCGTCAGACCATCCCCAAGATCCCAGTCGCGAAGCTTTTGCATGTCGACGCCGCCGTGAATATCGCCCGTCACATAGACCGTCATCGGATCACAACTTCCCTGTAAGTCGCTAGCCCACATTCTGCACGATCACTAAGTCAACCGTTCCAGCCCTTCCATCCTTTGGGACCCACCCCTCGCTCTTCCATCCAAACGGGTCAAACACCCAAAAGATCAGATCGAGCACGCCGCCGGTCATCATGGCGCCGGCAAGGGCCATGCAAACGTGCAGGGAACTGGCACTTCGGAGCACGTCGAATGGCCCCAGAACAGCCAGCAGCGCGACCGCTGCGCCGGCTACGCACAGCGCGAGGCACGGCCCCGCGTCCTTAACGCACTTCTTTGCGAGATGCTTTGCGTTGTCACTCATCGGTATCGAACTCCTTAGAGGGTCGTTGTTCAGACGCATGCCGCCGCGGCAGAGCGGGGCGGCAGGGTAAGTGTCACATGCTGTGCGGACATCAATGGAGAAACCGCCTGCTCGACCAACCTTTGACGCCGTTTTGCACCGGCACCACATCCCCCGCTATCGAGGTCTAATACTTTTCCCACCGCTACCCAAAAACTCATCCAACATTAATCTTGGCTCAAGAATCGCTTAATCTATAACCTGCACTATAGAGTTCGACCAAGGCGGGGCAGCGCCGCGCAACGCAGGCCGCCGAACGCTACGCTCGCGCCCGGGCAGATCGCCCGGCGTCGCGCCCATCGAACGAAAGGACAGGTCATGGACGACCTCGAAAAAGTTGAAACCATCCGCACCAAGTGCAACGTGAGCTACACCGATGCCAAGGCCGCGCTCGACGCCGCCGACGGCAACGTCCTGGATGTCATCATTTGGCTCGAGTCGCAGGGCAAGACACAGACCACGTCGGCGCACGCCGCCACCGAGTCCGCGCCGGTCGACGAGCCCTCGGCCGAGATGGTCGCCGCGCAGGTCGCCTACGAAAAGTCGAGCGAAAAGACCGACTTCTCCAAGAAGATGGACAGCGTGTGGGAGTACCTCAAAAAGCTCTTCCGTCTGAGCCTGGACACCAAGTTTATCGCCACGCGCCGCGATGCGATCATCCTCAACATCCCCATCCTGATTCCCATCGTCGCCCTGTTTGCCTGGGGCGCCACGATATGGCTGATGCTGATTGGTCTGTTCTTTGGCATGCGCTACCGCATCGACAGCGACGGCGACGTGCCCGGCAGCATCAACAACCTTATGAATCACGCCGCCGACGCCGCGGACGACATCAAGCAAAATCTGAACGACGACAAGTAATCGCAGACGGGGGCACGCATGGCACGGATCTTGATCGTAGAGGACGAGGAGAAAATCGCCCGCTTTGTGACGCTCGAGCTGGAGCACGAGGGCTACCAGGTGGAACATGCCGCCGACGGCCGCACCGCCGTGGACCTGGCACTGGAGCGCGACTACGATTTGATTCTGCTCGATGTGCTGTTGCCGCAGCTCAACGGCATGGAGGTCTTGCGGCGTGTCCGCAAGCACAAGGATGTGCCGGTGATTATGGTCACCGCGCGCGATGCCGTGATGGACAAGGTGGCCGGGCTCGATGCCGGCGCCGACGATTACCTGACCAAGCCATTTGCGATTGAGGAGCTGTTCGCACGGATCCGCGTTGCGCTGAAGCTGTCTCTTATACACATCTGACGCTG
>CABSYS010000227.1:0-3068 GCA_902482045.1 uncultured Collinsella sp. | reverse complement strand
AGCGGCGCTGCTGCGCCAAGGCCGTATCTTAAAGCCACGAAATAAAAGAGCGCGGCAAAACAGACCGCGCAAGGGGTGACGTCAAGGGGCGTCAAAAAGGAAAGGAGGGGAACAATGGCGGACAAGAACGCAGAAGTTGCAGTCGAGGATAACGGCGGCATGAAGAAAACGCTTTCGCTCTGGAACTTCTTCACCATCGGTTTCGGTGCCATCATCGGTACCGGTTGGGTTCTGCAGGTCGGCGACTGGATGGTCGTGGGCGGCGGTCCCGTTCCCGCTATGATCGCATTCCTCTTGGGTGCAATCTTCCTCGTGCCCGTCGGAGCTGTTTTCGGTGAGCTCACGGCTGCTATCCCCATCTCGGGCGGCATCGTCGAGTATGTCGATCGTAGCTTTGGCCGTACGCTGAGCTACATCACCGGATGGCTTTTGGCTCTGGGCAACGGCATCCTGTGCCCGTGGGAGGCCATCGCCATTTCGACCCTCGTGTCCGAGATGTTCGGCAGCCTGCCCGGTCTTGAGTGGCTGCGCGCCGTCAAGCTCTACACCATCCTGGGCGCCGACGTTTATCTGTTCCCGACGCTGATTGCGCTCGGCTTTGCAGTCTACGTCATCTTCCTCAACTTCCGCGGTGCCAGCTCGGCCGCCAAGCTCCAGGCCTTCCTGACCAAGGCCCTGCTCTGCGGCATGCTGCTCGCCATGGGCGTCTCGCTGTTCACCGGCTCGCCGGACAACGCCATGCCCGTGTTCTCCCAGGTCGCCGGTGCTGGTGGCGGCAAGGCCGCTACCGAGAGCACCAGCCTGTTCGCCGGCATCGTGTCGGTCCTGGTTCTGACCCCGTTCTTCTACGCCGGTTTCGACACCATTCCTCAGCAGGCTGAGGAAGCAGCCGAGGGCCTCAACTGGAACAAGTTCGGCAAGATCATCTCCCTGGCCCTGCTGGCCGCCGGCGGCTTCTACATGGTCTGCATCTACTCGTTCGGCACCATCCTCGACTGGCATGAGTTTGTTAAGAGCCCGGTTCCCGCGCTTGCCTGCCTCAAGGGCATCAACATGCTTCTGTACCTGGCCATGCTCGTCATCGCCACGCTTGGACCCATGGGCCCGATGAACTCCTTCTACGGCGCCACGAGCCGCATCATGCTCGCCATGGGCCGCAAGGGCCAACTGCCCGAGAAGTTCGCCGAGGTCGACCCCAAGTCCGGCGCTCCCAAGCTCGCCTGCGTCGTTCTGGGCGTCATCACCGTCATCGGTCCGTTCCTGGGCAAGAACATGCTCATCCCTCTGACCAACGTGTCGGCTCTCGCCTTCATCTTCTCCTGCGGCATGGTCGCCCTCGCTTGCCTGCGCATGCGCTTCACCGAGCCCGACCTGCCTCGTCCCTACGAGGTGCCCGGCGGCAAGTTTGGCATCGGCCTCGCTATCGCTGCCTGCGCCATCATCATCGGCCTGCTCGTGATCCCGTTCTCTCCCGCCTCCCTCAACATGGTGGAGTGGAGCATCGTGATCGGCTGGTTGGCTATTGGCCTGGCCCTCATGGCTTTCACCAATTCCCGCAAAAAGTAACGCCTAGCCGGGGCGGATCGGGTGCGCGGAATCCTCTCTCCCGCGCACCGAACCCGGCACCACTTGGGTAGCTTTGTGAGGCCTTAACCCAACACGGCCTCGCCCACTATATGGATCCATAAGGAGGAACCATGTCCACTAAGTATGCAATCGTTGGCGGCAAGCTCATCGACGGTACCGGTGCCGAGCCGGTCGAGAACTCCCTCGTTCTCGTCGACGACAACGGCAAGATCGAGTACGCCGGTGCTATGCAGGACCTTCCCGAGGGCGTTGAGGTTATCGACGCCGCCGGCAAGACCGTCCTTCCCGGCCTGATCGACACCCACCTGCACTTCTCGGGCAACCTGACCGACGATGACACCGATTGGGTCATGCAACCGCTCCTTGAGAAGCAGGCCGTCGCCGTCAAGCAGGCCTACGACTGCCTCACCCACGGCCTCACCACCGTCTGCGAAATCGGCCGCTTTGGTATCCAGATCCGTGACTGCATCGACAAGGGCGTCTTCAAGGGCCCGCGCGTTCTGGCCACCGGCCTCGGCTTCTGCCGCGTTGCCGGCCACGGTGACTCCCACCACTGCACCCAGGAGCTCAACAAGGAATCCCATCCCTGGGGCGACCAGGTCGACGGTCCTTGGGATCTGCGCAAGGCCGTCCGTCGTCGCCTGCGCGAGAACCCCGATGCCATCAAGATCTGGGCTACCGGTGGCGGCATCTGGCGCTGGGACTCCGGTCGCGATCAGCACTATTGCTCCGAGGAGATCCAGGCCGTAGTCGAAGAGGCAAAGATGGTCGGCATCCCCGTGTGGAGCCACTGCTACAACAACCACGCCGCTGCCTACGATTCCGTCCGCTTTGGCTGCGAGCAGCTGATTCACGGTTTCGATATCGATGAGCGCACCATGGACCTCATGGCCGAGCAGGGCACCTTCTTCACCCCGACGATCGCCTTCCTGCCCACCTGGTACGCCACCTATCCGCCCGTCTACGTCCCCGAGCTGCACGACAAGTACGAGGGCACCCTGGTCGAGAAGGAGCTGCAGCGCAACTACGACTGCCTGCGCGAGGCCAAGAAGCGCGGCGTCGTCATGACGATCGGCTCCGACTCCTTCTCCTTCGTCACCCCGTACGGCACCTGCTCCATCGAGGAGATGTACGAGTTCGTCGACAAGATCGGCTTCACCCCGGTCGAGACCATCACCTGCGCCACCCTCAACGGTGCCAAGATGTGCCACATCGAGGACGAGACCGGTTCCATCGAGGCCGGCAAGTGCGCCGACCTGCTGGTCGTCAACGGTGACGTCGCCGCCGACATCCACGTGCTCAACACCGACAACATGGACGTCATCATGAAGGACGGCTGGATCGTCGAGGCTGGCACCTTTGGCGAGGCCAACAAATACAGCGCCTAAACTACCGTTCATCGACGACTGGATGTAAAACACAGATTTTGATTGCATAATGCAATGGAGAGGGTCGCTTGCGGCCCTCTTTATTGCTATGGG
>CABSYS010000226.1:0-3079 GCA_902482045.1 uncultured Collinsella sp. | reverse complement strand
CTTTTCCGGTGCTCCTACAGCTTCGCCCTATGGTGGCGGCTACGCCGGCAACACGGGCTATGGCAATCCCTTTGAGGGCGGCTTTCCCTTTGGTGGCGCCTGGGGCCAGCAGCGTCGCGGCCAGGCTGCCTACAATCCCGAGAACGGCGCCAACGTGGTCGTCGATATCAAACTGGACGCCAAGGAGGCCAAGGGCGGTGCCCGCAAGACCGTCCGCTATACGCGCTTCGATACCTGTGGTCACTGCGGCGGCTCGGGTTCTGTCTCCTCCGAGCATGCCCATACCTGCCCAAGCTGTGGCGGCCGCGGCCACATCGACGTCGACCTGTCCTTCCTGTTTGGTGCGGGCACGTTCCAGTCGGTCTGCCCCGAGTGCGGCGGTTCCGGTAAGGTCGTGGCCGACCCCTGCCCTGATTGCGGCGGCAGCGGTCGTACTCGCGTAACCTCCGAGCAGACGATTGAGTTTCCTGCCGGCACGCACGATGGCGACGAGGTCCGCATTAGCGGCATGGGTCATGCTGGCACCAACGGTGCCGCGGGCGGCGACCTGGTCGGCCGCGCCCATGTTGAGGCCGAGCGCTTGGAAGGCAAAGCTCGTACCGGTTTTTACCTGATGGGCATCGTGGCGCCGTTTTTGGTACTCTCGGCCATTTCGGGCGTGTTCTCGGCCTTTGCCGTGATGTGCTTTATTCCGTTTACCATGGGCCTGTTCATGGTGCTTTCGGACGGCGTGCTTCATCGCAGTCTGCTGTGGTGGAAGCGCGGTGCGATGCAGTTTGCCAATGGATTTGCCAACGGTTTTATGTTCGCGCTCGTGTCGGTTTGGTTCGCGAGCTGCTCACAGCGGGCCGTGCTTTCGCCGTACGGAATGCAATAACATCAAACCCTCTGTTTGCGCCCGGCCCAGCTTGGGTATAGGACGCACTGTGACAATAATGAAAGTTGGAAGGATTCGGTCGTGTCGGAAAATAGGGATTACTACGAGGTACTTGGCGTTGACAAGGATGCCGACGCGCGGACGATTAAGCGCGCGTTTCTAAAGAAAGCCCGTACGGTACACCCGGATGTTTCGGACGACCCCGAGGCCGAGGCCAAGTTCAAAGAGCTCAACGAGGCCTATTCCGTTCTTTCCGACGAACAGAAGCGTGCTAACTACGACCGTTACGGCACCGCGGAGGGCCCCGGTGGCTCTGGCTATGTCGACATCAACGATATCTTTGGTGGCATGGGCATGGACGACCTGTTCTCGTCGTTCTTTGGCGGTGGCGCCGGTGGTGGCGCTCGCAGCCGTCGCGAGCGCCGTCGCGGTCGCGATATGGCCATCTCCCTTTCGGTGACGCTCGAGGAGGCGGCGCTCGGCTGCAAAAAGACGATCAGCTACGACCGTCTTGCCCCTTGTGAGGACTGCAATGGTACCGGTAAGGCCGAGGGCGCGACCGAAAAGCAGTGCAGCCGCTGTCACGGCACAGGCTATGTGACAACGGTCCAGCGTTCTTTCCTGGGCCAGGTTCAGTCCTCTTCGCCCTGTCCCGACTGTCACGGCGAGGGCACGGTCATCGATCATCCCTGCGAGACCTGTGATGGCCAGGGCCGCACGCCTTCTCACGAAAAGATCGACATCGATATTCCCGCCGGTGTTTCGACCGGTCGCCAGCTGCGCGTGAGTGGTTTTGGCGAGGCCGGCCTTCGTGGCGAGCCGTCGGGCGACCTGATCGTCAACGTGCGTGTCTCCGACCACGAGCGTTTTAAGCGTAATGGCGATGACCTGTATCTGGTGAGTGATATCTCGATTGCGCAGGCCGCGCTCGGTTGCGAGATTGAGGTCGAGGGCATTATGCCTGACGAGGTCGTCAAGGTGACGGTTCCCGCCGGCACACAGTACGGTGACACCGTGAGCGTCAACAATTACGGCATGCCGCGTATCGGCGGTGGCGGTTCGCGCGGTCGTCTGGTCGTGCAGCTGCGCGTGGCCGTCCCCACCAATCTCTCCAATAAGCAGCGCGAACTGCTTCGCGCCTTTGCCGACGAGATGGGCGATGACGTCGCCTCCGGTAAGAAGTCGGTGACCGACCGTATCAAGAGTGCCCTCGACGACATCCTCGATTAAGGAGCCCGTGTGCTCGCACCCCATATTTCCGTCGTCAACCTCGGTTGTCGTGTCAACCGGGTTGAGTCCGACCGTATCACTGCCGATCTTATGCGCCAGGGCTTTGCGATGGTGGAGCCCCAGGACGCCGATCTGATCGTTATCAATACCTGTGCCGTGACGGGGGAGGCCGAGGCCAAGACCCGCAAGGCCGTCCGTCACGCCCTGGCCTATCCGGGCGAGCCTTACGTGGTCGTAACCGGCTGCGTCGTCAACCTGCATCCCGAGGAGCTGCTGGAGCTCTCCGATCGCGTGATCGCCGAACCGTCCAAGATTGACGTCGCCGAGTGCGTCTGCGAGGTGCTGGGTGTCGAATCCGATAGCGTGCCCGCCTGCAGCGATGGCGACGTGGTCGATGCGCTCGGTCGTTCGCGGCTGGGCGTGAAGATCCAGGATGGCTGCAACCACCGCTGCACCTATTGCATCGTGTGGAAGGCCCGCGGCCCCGAGCGTTCCGTGCCCGTCGAGTCCGTGCTCGAACAGGTGCGTGAAGCCCAGGAGGCCGGCGTGCCCGAGGTCGTGCTGACCGGCGTGAACCTGGGTGCCTATGACGGCAAGAGCGCGACCGACGAACATGTCGAGATCGATGAGCTGCTCCAGGCCATCATGGAGCGCACCGAGATTGCTCACGTGCGCATCTCCTCGGTGGAGCCCATGGATATTTCCGAGCGCTTGCTCAAGGTGATGGCTCGCTATCCGAAGCGTATCGCGCCTTTTTTGCACCTGCCCATGCAGTCTGGCTGCACGGCGACGCTGCATCGCATGGGTCGTCCCTATAGCGCCGAGGCCTTTGAGGATACGGTGCGCATGATTCGCGCCAACCTGCCACAGGCTGCACTTTCGTGCGATGTCATCGTCGGTTTCCCTGGCGAGACGGACGAGGAGCTGTCTCTTATACACATCTGACGCTGCCGACGACTTAATAGGTGTAGA
>CABSYS010000225.1:0-3103 GCA_902482045.1 uncultured Collinsella sp. | reverse complement strand
GCTTGCAGCGACGGACCTCAGGACGCTCTTACACCACGTCTGCGCGCGCCACCCCTACAACCCCCTAAAGCAGCCAACCTGACTGGTTTAAGGCGTATTGAAGCCAATTTTAATGAACATACTATAGGTTCTGTTCATTATCTTTTTGGATGTAAATGCTGTTCACTTAGCAACAGTACTCATATTTGGCATTTTTTGCCCACCGCCATATAACTAACGCCCTATAGCAGACAAAAAACAGGCCGCAGCCCATCGCTGCGGCCTGTTCGGAAGCAAAAGTGGGCGTTAAGCGCTGTAGCCCATCGCTTGCAGCACAAACATGACGACCGTCAGCACCGTAATCACGCCGATAGTCGCCCAAGTGAGCACGTTCCATACGCGGCCGTTGCGGTTGGCGCCCATAATGTGGCGATCCGCCGCGATAACCACCTGAAATACCAGGACTACGGGCAGCAGCACGCCGTTGATGACCTGCGAGGTCATCATAATCTGGAACAAATCGACGCCAGGCATGAGCACCAACACGGCAGAAATGCCGATGATGGCCGTAATGATGCCGCGATAGACCGGAGCCTCGTCCCAGCTGCGGTCGGCACCGCGCTCCCAGCCAAATGCCTCGCAGATAGCGCTCGACGTAACGCCCGGCAGCACACAGGCAGCCAAGAAGCTCGCCGCGACCAGGCCCGAGGCAAACAGTACCGTGGACCACTGGCCCGCGATGGGCTCCAGCGCGCGGGCGGCATCGGCGGCATCGCTAATCTGAATACCCGCCGGGAACAGCACCGTACCGGTCGTGATGATAATGAAGCCCGCAATGATATCAGCAGCGATCGAGCCGCTCACGGTATCAATACGCTGCAGCACGATGTCGTCCTCGCCCGCATTCTTATCGACCACGTTATTCTGAGCCAAGAAGATCATCCACGGTGCGATGGTGGTACCGATCGTTGCGACCACGAGCGACACGTAGCTGGGATCGTTCTGGATATTAGGGACGACCAAGTCGACCGCGACCTCGCCCCAGTTGGGGCCGGCCATAAACGCGGCGACAATGTAGGTCACGAACACGCAGCTTACCAGCAGCAAAATCTTCTCGATGCGCTGGAAACTGCCCGACATGGTAAGCATCCACACCAGCAGCGCCACGAGCGGCACCGAGATGCTCGCCGGCACGCCAAAGAGGGCAAGGCCGCTCGCAATACCCGCAAACTCCGAAATGGTCACGGCTGTGTTGGCGATCAACAGCGCCGCCATAGCAAGTACACTCTTGCGCACGCCAAAGCGCTCGCGAATGAGCGACGCCAGGCCCTTACCCGTGACGCATCCGCAGCGCGCCGCGGTCTCCTGCGTCACGATAAGCAGCACGGTCATGACGGGAAGCATCCAGAGCATCTTATAGCCATAGCTGGCGCCCGCGCTGGAATACGTGGCGATGCCGCCGGC
This sequence comes from uncultured Collinsella sp., assembly GCA_902482045.1. GTDB lineage: Bacteria > Actinomycetota > Coriobacteriia > Coriobacteriales > Coriobacteriaceae > Collinsella. The sequence goes on along the minus strand of CABSYS010000225.1, from coordinate 1,660 downwards.
GTCATTGCCCGAAAGCGCTGCCAGAAGACCGGGGCCCATGGCTCCAAAGATGGCCGCAATGGTCAGCTTTTGCTTGGTGCTCGGCTTTTGCTTCGTATTTTGCACGCGACCACCTACCCCATGACCGACATGGTGAGCAGCACCGCAGCAACACAGTACGCCACACACGAGATCATGACGGCGATGACGTTCATGGCGGTACCCGACGTATTGAGGTCGTGCTCATCGCGCCAGAACAGCACCATCAGGTAAATCACGGCGCTCATGTTGCCAACCAGGCAAATAACGGCAGCGATATTAAAGCAGCCGGTAAAGAGCTGCTCCTCAAACATAGTGGCATCGGGGAACGCGGCAGTGCGCACCAGCTGCGCGCACAGGTAAGTAACAAGCGAAAGGATCAGGCCCATACCCGTGCTCTGGAAGAAGAATCCCAGGTACGGTTTGGGCTCGTCGTCGTGACCGTCGTACTCGAGGAAGTAGTTCTTGACGAACGACACCATGCGCGAGGCAGCCAGCAGTACGAGCGGCATGGCGCACATGGGGAACACCACCAGATGCGCGGAGCCCAGCGCCGTCCCCAGCACCGTCGCCATAATGCACGAGGCGATGCCCCACACGACGACCCAGTACTGACGATGCACGAACCAGCTGAGCACGTTCGTCGAGTCGTCCGACGCGCTATCGCCCGAGCCGACACCGGCGATCTGCAGGTCCTCCTGATGCTCCTCAGCGATAACGTCCATGGCGTCGTCGAAGGTCACGATACCCAGGATATGACGGTTCTCGTCGCAGACAGGGATGGCAACCAGGTCGTACTTGGTCATCTCGTCCGTCACGTCTTCTTGGTCCTCGTCGGGCGACACGTAGACCAGATCGCGATAGGCGAGCTGGCCCAGCGTGGCGTCGCGGTCGGCCACGATCAGCGTGCGCAGCGAAAGCACGCCCGTCAGCATGCCACTCGGATCCTCGGTATAGACGTAGTAGACGCTCTCAAAGTCCTCGTCGAGCTTGCGGATTGCCTCGATGGCATCGCCGACCGTCGCCGTGGCGGGCAGCGAGACAAACTCCGAGGTCATGATGCGGCCGGCGGTGTTGTCCTCATAGCCCAGCAGGTTACGAATCGCCTTCTCCTCCTTGACGCCCATCAGGCGCAGGAGCTTCTCAGCCTTCTCGTAATCGAGCTCGTCGATCAGGTCGGCAGCGTCGTCCGGGTCCATCATGGCCAGCATCGACGATGCGTCGGTATCGGACAGGCCCTCGAGCATCTCGGTCATAAGCTCGTCGTCATCGAACTCCGAGATGGCCTCGGCGGCCTGGGCAGTATCGAGCTGCGCAAACACCTGCGCACGTAGGCGCGGGTCGAGCTGCTCGATAATATCGGCGATGTCGGCAGGGTGCAGCTCGCCGAGCGTCTTGTGCGACACCGAAAGTTGAATGTTCTTGGTCGAGCGGTCGAGCAGGTCCATGTAGGACCAAGCGATGATGTCCTCACTGAGCGGCTTGCCCAGGTGCTTCATAAAGCCTTCGACGATATGCTCGAGCGCGGGGCTGATGGCGCGTAGCAGACCGCGGGCACCGACCTCGGCGCCCAGCAGGCGCAGCTGGTTTTCGCCCGACATGGAAAACTTGATGTCGTTTACGCGCACGACCTTCATGCCCT
>CABSYS010000224.1:0-3109 GCA_902482045.1 uncultured Collinsella sp. | reverse complement strand
CCCAGCGCGTGAAATGACGCTCCACGCTATTCAGCGCGCTTGATAGGATGACGAATCACAGTTTTAAGTTTCTCCGGTGCACATTTGCGTGGATCGGAGAGATAGATTTCGTGATGGAAACGGGTGTCTGAGAAGTCGGGGACATAGCCCTGCTCGGTCGTGTATTCATTCATAGCGTTTACGGTCGCCGGTTCGTTGTCGTAGGGCCCGGTGTGCATGCATTGAACGCAGAGACCCTCGTCAACTTTAAGCAGCTCGACAGCAGAAAAGTCAAGTTTCTTTTTGGTCGTGGCTTCCGCGACTGCCCAGTCAAAGTCATCTAGGGTGACGAAATCGGGCAGGCGGATGCACGAGATAAAGTTGAAATCGTCCTTGCGTACATAATCGATGTCGCCGCTCGGGGAGTCTTGCCACCAGAAACCCTCGAGCGGCGGTACCACAAAGTCGAAATAGCCCTCGATATTCCTTGAGCCTTTCTTCGACATCTTGACGGTATAGGCGATGCCGTAAAGCAGCGGCAGGGTGCTTTGATACTCTCCGCCTTCGGTATTTGGGTCGCCCTTTCCGCGAACGGCAACGTAGCTCATAGGCGGAACAGTTACGATACTCGGCTTGCTTGCAGGTTTGTAGAGCTCCTTGCATACCTTCTTAAAGTCGAACGCCATGTTGGCCGCCTTTCTGCGTATTGGCCTGCTTAGATAGCGGAATCATATCATAGAAACGAACAGCTGTTCGAATGATTTGGCTGACAGATTGAAATGCATGCGTTGTGTTTGGCGGTCGGCCTGACCCCGTTAATGATTTCTCTGCCTCTCGGCGCTTGCCTGCGCTCCCCGTTTCCCCATATAAAACCTGCCAAAATGAACCTGTCCCTTTTTGGTCGGTGCGAAATGGGTATTACTAAAGAGTTATCCGACCAGATGGGAATTAATCGATGGCTTATATCGAATTCAAAGACGTCATCAAGGCGTACGGCGAGGGCGATGCCCGCATTCACGCGCTCGACGGCGCGAGCTTTACCGTTGAGCGCGGTGAGCTCGCCATTATCCTGGGCGCCTCGGGTGCCGGCAAGACCACGGCGCTCAACATCCTGGGCGGCATGGATACGGCAACCTCTGGCACCGTGACGGTGGACGGGCGCGACGTGAGCTCCGCCAACGAGGCGCAGCTCGTGGAATACCGCCGCGCCGACGTCGGCTTTGTCTTCCAGTTCTACAATCTGGTCCCCAACCTGACGGCGCTCGAAAATGTCGAGCTTGCGGCGCAGATTTGCCCCGATTCGCTCGATGCCGAGCAAACGCTTTGCCAGGTTGGCCTGGGTGAGCGCCTCGCCAACTTTCCCGCGCAGCTTTCGGGCGGCGAGCAGCAGCGCGTGTCCATTGCACGCGCACTGGCCAAGAACCCCAAGCTGCTTTTGTGCGACGAGCCCACGGGTGCACTCGACTACAAAACCGGTAAGCAGATTTTGCAGTTGCTGCAGGACACCTGCCGCAAGCAAGGCATCACGGTCATTATCATCACCCACAACTCCGCGCTGGCGCCCATGGCAGATCGCCTGATCCGCTTTAAGAGCGGCCGCGTGGAGAGCGAGACAGTTCAGCAAAATCCCGTGCCTATCGAGACGATCGAGTGGTAGCGCCCATGGACCAAGATCGCCAAAACAGCCAGCGCCGCGACGCGCAGAACGCGGAGTGCGAGCAGGATTTTACGACCTACCGCACTGCCCAAAGCTCAAACGACATGGTCCCGACGGTGTTTCGCCGCGGTGTCTACCGCACAATCCGAGGCAGTCTCAAACGCTTCTTGTCAATCGTGGTCATCACCGCGCTTGGCGTGAGCGTGATGTGCGGCCTTAAGGCGGGCTGCGAGGATCTGCGCGATTCGGTTGACGCCTACTTTGACCAGCAGAGTGTCTATGACATTAACGTGCAGTCGACCTATGGCCTTACACGCGACGATCTGGCGGCTATCCAAGAGGTCGACGGCGTCGAGACGGCCGAGGGCATCTACACCGAGACCGCCTACACCGCCGTGGGCACAACGCGCGAGCGCGTGGTCGTGCAGAGCCTTTCCAAGGAGAATATCGATCAGCCGGTGCTGGTGAGCGGCGATTTGCCCGAGAGTGCCGGTGAGGTTGCGGTGACATCGAAGTTCCTGAAGGCTTCGGGCAAAAAGCTCGGCGATACCGTGAGCTTTGCCGCCAATGACGCGAGCTCGTCGAACCAAAGCGCCAAGGACCAGTTTGCCGCGGGCGATTACACCATTACGGCCGAGGTCCTCGATCCCACCGATGTGAGCTCCGACTCGACCGTCAACGACTTTCGCGCTGCTTCGGCTGCGGACTATAAGTTCTATGTGAGCGAGGATGCCGCGACATCTTCCTCCTACTCCGCCGTCCGCGTGATTGTTGAGGGGGCCAAGAGCCTCAACTCCTATTCCGATGCCTACACGGCAAAGATCAACGAGGTCAAGAGTAATATCGAGGAGATCCGCGATGAGCGCGAGAAGGCACGTGTTCAGGAACTGACGGTCGACACGCCGGCAAGCTTGGATGCGGCCGAGCGCCAGACGAATATGCTCTTTGGGATTGAGCAGGACAACATCAATCGCATGGCCGAGGGCAGCGAGGAGCGCGTTCAGGCACAGGCCGATTTGAACCAGCGCCGCGCCGCCGCCGACCAGCAATTTGCCGATGCCCGTACCGAGCTTTCCGATCTGGGCGAATGCACTTGGTACATCCAGGACCGCGTTAACATCGCAAGCTACTCGAGCGTGGAGAGCGACAGCTCTTCGATCGAAGCCATCGCCACGGTGTTCCCGTTCATCTTCTTTGTCGTCGCCGTGCTCATTAGCCTTACCACCGCCACGCGCATGGTCGAGGAGGAGCGCACGCTCATTGGTCTGTACAAGGCGCTCGGCTATTCACGCGGGCGTATCCTGTCCAAATACGTGAACTATTCACTGTGGGCTTGTCTGATCGGCGGCGTGCTTGGCAACATTGTCGGATTTGTGGGCCTACCACTGTTCCTGTTCACGGTGTTCGACGACATGTACTCACTGCTGTCTCTTATACACATCTCCGAGCCCACGAGACATGCGCAGATCTCGT
>CABSYS010000223.1:0-3136 GCA_902482045.1 uncultured Collinsella sp. | reverse complement strand
CTGCCTCAGGAGCTTGTGACCTTGGTTGAAGCCGAGGCCGAGGCCGTCTATCAGGTGCTGGGTTCGTCGCTTTCTGCGCTCGTCACCAACGACATGTCCATCATCTGCAACCTGGCCGTCGAGGACGAGCCGGTGCATGCGGCGTACGAGAAGTTCTTCCGCACCTTTAACCGCATGGACACGGGCGATTTTATGGACGACGACAGCAACTATGACGATCTGCGCCGCGCCATTATGGTTTCGCGCTACCTCGATCGTATCGCCTCGATTTCCATCGATGCTGCCTGCCGTCTGACCTTCCTTTTGGCCGGACAGCACATGACTGCCGGCGATATCGCCCGCACGGACGAGGATGAGCTTGAGAGCATGCGCGTGCCTTCGGGCGAGGGTGTCATCATGAGGCCCGCCGTCGACGCGCGTTTTGTTGCCAAGGTGCCCGCTAACGAGGTGAGCGAGGGTCTTCGCTATCTGCTTGAGCGCCTTGAGGACGAGGACGACGCCGAGGACGACGAGGAGTAGGGTGGCCTCGTTCGTCGAAAGATTGTAAATACCTAAGTGAGCGCGGCCTTGCACATGCGAGGCCGCGCTCTTGCGTTAGCATGGGACTACTTGTTTGGCTGTCAGCGGAGGCGATTGGCAATGGATAACTATTTGGACTTGATGCGCGCTCGCCGCGAGCAGATTCTGGAGCGTTTTTATGCGGCACTCGATCGCGCGGGCCGTCCCCACGATGCCGCGCGCCTGATTGCCGTCTCCAAGACTGTTGGCGTCGATGAGACCGTTGCCGCTATTCAGGCGGGGTATCGCCATTTTGCCGAGAACCGCCCGCAGGAGCTCGTTCGCAAGCTTGCGGGCCTCGTAGAGCATCCGGAGCTACCCGAGGTGCGCTTCGATATGATCGGCAACCTGCAGACCAACAAGATCAATGCGGTTCTGGGCTCGGCCGAGCTGATTCATTCGGTAAGCTCACTGCATTTGGCTCAGGCCATCTCGAGCCGTGCGGTCCGCAAGATTGAGGCGGGCGAGCTCTCCGGCCCCCAGCGCGTGCTGCTCGAGGTCAATGTGAGCGGCGAGGAGTCCAAGGGCGGCTTTTCGCCCGACGGGGTTCGAGACGCCGCAGGTGAGCTTGCGGAGCTTGAGGGAATTTGTGTGCAGGGCCTTATGACTATGGCACCCCGGGGGAATAAGGATGTGGCGCGCCGCACTTTTGCCGGACTTCGCGAGCTAAGGGATGAGCTTGAGGCGACGCACTCCGACCTGAGCCTGCCCGAACTTTCCTGCGGCATGAGCGAGGACTTTGAGCCTGCCCTTGAGGAAGGCTCTACGCTCGTTCGCCTGGGCAGGGTAGTATTTAGCCCGGAGTTTGCAGTAAAATAAGGCTCTGAAGTGCGCACTGATTATCGGGGCGCCTGCACTAAACCGCGAGAGGACACAACCATGGGCTTCCTTGACGAGATTAAAAATAAGATGCACCTGGGCGGCCAGCAGGGTTACGACCAGGGTTATGGCCAGGACGACGACTACGGCTACGATGACGGCTATGACGATGGCTATCAGGGCAACGGCTACAGCGGTGCTTCGGGCGAGGGCTTCTACACCCAAGACGAGCCGAGCAACGGCCTGTTGGGTCAGACGCGCCGCGGCGAGGCCGAGTCGGTGGCCGTGTACACACGCTCCGGTCAGCTGGTCGGCGACGATTCTCGCCATGCTACGACCTACAACCCGCCATCGCGCTCGCAGGAGACGGTTGCGGGCGGTTATCGTCCCGGTGCCTACGACACGCCGTCGAGCTACGCCGAGAGCACGCGTGCCCGCGCTGCTGCCCCCGCACCCGCTCCCTCACCGAGCGATGCCTCGGCGTATGCGAGCAACATCATCAATGCTACGCCGCAGCTGCCGGCTTATGTCCTGCGCCCCGAGAGCTATGACGACGTGGAGACCGTAGTGCGCCGCGTGCGCACCAAGCAGCCTGTCGCGCTGATTTTTGTGGGCGTTCGTACCGAGGTCGCCAAGCGCGTCCTGGACTTCTCTTACGGCTTTGCCTGCGGCCTGGGTGCCACCGTCAAAGAGGTGGGCGATCGCGTGTTTATGGTGCTGCCCGCCGGCTGCGAGGTCAAGGATTCGGACCTCAAAAAGCTCCGTGCCGATGGCTACCTTAAGTAAAGACAAGACGAGGAGATTCTCATCAACATCTACACCATTGTCCAGCTGGTCAATACGCTGTTCAACTTCTACTCCACGCTCATTGTGGTCTACTGCCTTATGACGTGGATCCCCATGAAGCAGGGTGGATTGCTACAGGATATCGCCGCCGTCCTCGATAGCGTGTGCGGCCCGTGGCTCAATTTGTTCCGCCGGTTTATCCCGCCCATGGGCGGCGTCGATTTTTCACCGGTCGTTGCGATTATTGCGTTGCAGTTGGTGCGGAAGCTGGTTCTGCAACTTCTTATAGGTATACTCATATAAAACTGGCTTAGTAACTCACGTCGGGCGCACGGCGCCAAGGCGAAGATAAAGGAGAACTTGTTATGGCTATTACCCCTGCTGACATTCAGGCTCAGACCTTCTCTGAGGCCAAGCGCGGCTACGATCCCGCCGAGGTCGACGTCTTCCTGGAGACCCTGTCCTCTGAGGTCGACGCCATGCTCGCCAAGATCGTCGATCTTAAGGGTCGTCTGACTGCCACCGAGCAGCAGCTCGCCGATACGCAGGCCCAGCTCGTTCAGGCTCAGGATGCTGCCGCTCAGGCCGTCCCTGCCGCGCCCGTCGCCGCTCCTGCACCCGACTTCTCCGCTCAGGAGCGCCAGATTTCCGCTGCCCTGATTGCTGCCCAGCAGACCGCCGAGGGCATCGTCAACGATGCCAACGAGAACGCCGACCGTATCCGCAACGAGGCCGACGCCAAGGCCCGCGAGGTCATCCGCCAGGCCCTGACCGAGAAGCAGGCCGAGCTTGAGGAGATTGACCGTCTTAAGGCTTCCCGCGAGGAGTTCAAGGCCGAGTACCTCAAGCTCATTCAGCACTTCATGGACGATGCTCAGAACTCCTTCCCGTCCGATCTCATGGCTTCCACGCCGGTCGGTTCCGCCGCTTCTCCGGCTGTGACCGTTCCTGCTGCCGAGCCGCTGCCCGTCGC
>CABSYS010000222.1:0-3144 GCA_902482045.1 uncultured Collinsella sp. | reverse complement strand
GTCAGATGTGTATAAGAGACAGCCATAAATCTCAGGGCAGCGACAGCACAGCCACAAATGATGGAGATACCACCGCGCTTGGCAAGCACTCCAAAGGAGGTGAGGCATAAATGAAGAACATCCTGCATCTGTTTAAGCGCGATGTCCAAAACGTGTCTCGCTCCGTGATCGGCTTGGTTGTCGTGATGGGCCTCATTATCGTACCGTGTCTGTACGCGTGGTTTAACATCGCCGGCAGCTGGGATCCGTACGGCAACACCGGCAATCTTAAGATCGCCGTGGTCAACACCGATGAGGGTTACGAGAGCGATTTGATCCCCGTCGAGGTTAACGTGGGCGAAAACGTGACCGCCACCCTACGCGGCAACGAGAGCTTCGATTGGGTTGTGCTCAACAATCGCGAAAAGGCTATCGAGGGCGTTAAGTCGGGCGCGTACTACGCTGCCGTCGTTATCCCTAAAACGTTTAGCGCCGACATGATGACGCTTTTCTCGACCGAGGTGAAGCACGCCGATATCGAGTTCTATGAGAACCAGAAGGCCAACGCCATCGCACAGATCGTGACCGAGAAGGGCTCGAGCGCCGTCCAGAGCCAGGTCAACGAGACCTTTACCAAGACCATCACGTCCATCGGCCTTAAGACGGTGTCCAGCCTGCTCGATTACATGAGCACCGACCAAGTGAGCAACTTTATCGCCAATCTGTCCTCTACGCTGGGCGATTCGGTCGAGGACCTGCAGGACGTTCAGGCGAGCGCGACGTCGCTCGCGGGCATTTTGAGCTCTACGTCCGATTCGTTGACGTCGGCGAGCGGCATGCTCAAGCAGACGGGCACCGTTGATGAGTCGACGAAGCAGCTGATGGAGCACGCCAAGAGCGGCATCAATGATTCCAAGGAAGCGCTCAAGGCCGCCAGTGATGCCGTTGACGCGGCGATTGACGGAAGCGCGGGCTCGTTCGACAACGTGTCCGCCGAGCTTGCGAAGGCATTCGATGCCGCGAATCAGCATGTTGACCTTACGGTGTCTCAGCTCAACGAAGCCGCAGCGGCGCTCAATACGCGTGCTGACGATATCGATGCGATGGCCGATCGGCTCCGCAACCTTGCCGACCAGATGAGCGACGACAAGCTCAAAGACGGCCTCAAGTCCGCTGCGACGTCGCTGGGCAGAATTGCCGTGGAGTACCGCAACAATGCGAAGGACCTGACGGCGACCGCAAAGTCCCTTTCGGACGGCATGGCGGAGGTCAACAACTCGCGTGCCGAGGTCGACCAGGCCATCGCTGATGCCAAGGCAGGTATCTCGGGTGCCAAGTCCGACTACGATTCTACGTTCTCGGTTAAGGCCAAGGAGCTCAAGAAGACCATTTCGGGCGTTCTGGATTCCCTGAACGGTATCTCGGGTGACTTGGATAGCGCCGTGAGCGGTCTGACCGACGCCTCTGGTTCGCTCGCGAAGGGTCTCTCCAAGGCTGCAAAGCTGGTCAACAAGGCTTCCGATCAGCTGGGCGAGGCGTCGAACAAGATCAGTGCCTTTAAGGACGAGCTTGATAGCGCTCTGATCTCGGGTGACCTGGCCATGATTAAGACAATGATTGGCAGCGACCCCGAGGGCCTCGCCGTGTCGCTTTCCGGCCCTGTCGCACTCGACCGCAAGCCGGTCTATCCAATCCGCAACTACGGTTCGGCCATGGCGCCGTTCTACACGATTCTGTCGCTATGGGTCGGCTCGATCGTACTGGCGGCCATGATGAAGGTTTCGGTTGACGATGAGCTTATCAACGAGCTCATCCCCGTGCGCCTGCACGAGATCTACCTGGGCCGCTACCTGTTCTTTGGCGGTCTGGCCCTGCTGCAGGCAACGCTCGTGTGTGCGGGCGACATTCTGTTCTTTGGCATCCAGTGCGATAACCCCCTGCAGTTTGTGCTTGCCGGCTGGGTCGCGAGTCTCGTGTTCTCCAATATCGTCTACACGCTTACGGTTTCGTTTGGCGATATCGGCAAGGCGCTCGCCGTCGTGCTGCTGGTCATGCAGGTCGGCGGTTCGGGCGGCACGTTCCCCATCGAGATGACCGGTCCCGTGTTCCAGGCGATCTACCCGTTCCTGCCGTTTACCCACGGCATCAACGCCATGCACGCCGCCATGGCCGGTGCCTACCATATGGAGTACTGGGTTGAGCTGGGTATTCTGGCGAGCTATCTGATTCCGTCGCTGGCCCTGGGCGTCGTCTTCCGCCGCCCAGTCATCAAAGCCAACGACTGGATTATCGAAAAGCTGGAATCAACCAAATTGATTTAATACAGCAACGTAAACGCCGTCGGAACATCGAGGTCTTCCAACCCGATGCTTTAGCGTAGTGGATTGCACGGGCTGCTTGGTTGTTGCTACAGTAGCGGGGCGTGCCGGGGGTCCGGTGCGCCCTGTTTTATTTGACCATGAGGCGGCACGCAGCCATACGCGTGCGGACACCACGCCCAGATTGAGTGCGAGGATGTTCCATGGCCCAATACGCTGCCAACGAAATCGAAAACTTGCCCGATAGCCCCGTTGCTCGCGAGGACCTGGGTGCGGGCGGCACCTCCCGTGGTGCCGGCGCACGCTCTCCGCTGTTCTGGAAGGTTCTGCTCCTTTCGGTGGCGGTCATCTGGGGCTACTCCTTTACCACTATGAAGGACGCACTTGGCACCATTCCGGTGTTCGCGCTGCTCTATGTACGCTTTCTGCCCGCAGCGTTGGTCATGTTTGCCGTCTTCCACAAGCGCATCATCGCGCACCTCAACGCTCGCAACCTGATCGTTGGCCTGAGTATGGGCGTGCTCATGTGGGCGGCCTATGCGTTGCAGACGGTCGGTCTGGCACATACTACGGCGGGCAAGAATGCTTTTTTGACGGGCACGTATTGCATCCTTGTGCCGTTCGCGAGCTATTTCCTGAGCGGCGAAAAGCTCACGCGCTACAACTTGGGTGCCGCGCTGCTGTGCCTAGCGGGCATTGGCCTCGTCGCACTCGATAGCGTTGAATTCAACATTGGTGACGTCATTACGCTGGCGGGTGCGGCCTTTTTCGCCATCCAGATGGCGGTGACTGCCAAGTACCTGTCTCTTATACACATCTGACGCTGCCGACGACTTAATAGGTGTAG
>CABSYS010000221.1:0-3155 GCA_902482045.1 uncultured Collinsella sp. | reverse complement strand
ATCTACACCTATTAAGTCGTCGGCAGCGTCAGATGTGTATAAGAGACAGCCTTGGTGCAGATTAACCTGTCCCCAATGCACCAAAAGGGGTATAAAAGCGTGCAGCACAGCGAAATGAAAGGCAGTTCTGCATGAATGACTTTATGAAGGGTCGCAACGGCGCCGACGAGCTCACCATCGTGATGGGCTTTGCTGGAATCGTCATCGCGATGATCGGATCGATGGCCCGTATTCAGTGGCTCAGCTGGATCGCCATCGTCGTAATCGTACTTGGCGTGCTGCGCGGCCTGTCCAAAAATATCGATGCACGTCGCAAGGAGAACGAGGCCTTTGTCGCCGCGACCGCCAATGTTCCCGGCTTGGGCAAGTTCGTCGCCAGCTTGGGCGGCGGGACTGCGGCTGCCAACGCCTCGCGCGCGGCCGGCACCAGCAAGGAAGACTTTGAGCGCGCCAAGCGAACGGCCAAGAAGATGTGGAAGGGTCGCAAGACCACGGCATACCTCAAGTGCCCCAACTGCGGCCAGATGCTCTCCGTCCCCAAGGGCAAGGGCAAGATCCGCGTCACCTGCCCCAAGTGCCACGCCAAGATGGAGACGCGCTCGTAGCCGCCGTACCGTGAGACAAAATGAAAGCCGAGGCCTCGCACTGAGACCTCGGCTTTTTTGATTACGGCAAAGGGATCGCCCCTTTGTCACACCTATGCCACGCCGTCGCGAGCGAGCTCCTCGGCCAGTGCCTCGGCCGGCATTGCCATAATCGCGTCGAGCTCGTTATCAACCTCGGGAATACGCTTCACCTTGAGCTTGCGCATCAGATCGCCACGACACATCACGTGCATCGGCTCACGCAGCGCGCACAGGTCATCGAGCGGGTTCTCGCGCGTCACCAGGATATCGGCGGCCTTACCGCACTCGATCGTGCCGGTCTCGCCGCCCAGCCCCAGCAGCTCGGCATTGACCTGCGTGGCCGTATGCAGCGCGAAGGCGTTGCTCACGCCGACATACTTGGCAAAATAGGCCACCTCACGCCACATGTCGTACTGCGTCACAAACGGGCAGCTCGAGTCCGTGCCCAGGCCCACCCTAACACCGGCTTCCAGTGCGGCACGGGCGCTCTCGATGATGCCCGAGCACACGATGTCGCCGTTCTTCTTTTGCGTATCGGTCGAATGGGTCTTTTCCGGGTCGAGCAATACAAACGGCAGCGCCGGGCTGATGGTGCAGGTCACACTCGGCGCACGCCCCTCAAGCTGTGTGCCCGCGGCGCCGCGGTACAGCTCCAGGATCTCGGGCGTCAACGGAGCGCCGTGCTCAATCGTGTCAACGCCGGCCTCAAGCGCGGCCTTCACACCTTCGGTGCTCTCGACATGGGCCATGACCGGAAGGCCAACCTCGTGTGCCGCCTTGCACGCCGCCTCGGCGACATCGACCGGCATACGCAGCACGCCTGGCTCACCCACCTCGGTCGCGTCGAACACGCCGCCCGTTACGAACAGCTTAATGACGTCGGCACCGCGCGCATACAGGTCGCGCACCTGTTCGGCTGCCTCGGCGGAACTGTTGGCCACCTGGGCGAACAAGCCCGCACCATGGCCGCCCGGCACCGTGACGCCCGTTCCCGGCGCCACCAGGCGAGGACCTTGATATTTACCGGCATCGATAGCATCGCGCACGGCAAGATCGGCAAACAGCGGGTCGCCCGCACCGCGCACCGTGGTCACGCCACTTGCCAGCTGCTGCTGGGCGCTACCCTTAAGAACGTGGCACACGATGGCACGCCCCACGGGATTATCGAGCTTCTTCATCAGCGCGCCTGCATCGCCCGCCGAAACCGGCTTGCCCGAGCCGCACAGATGTACATGCATATTGATGAGGCCCGGCATGAGATACGCACCTGCCAGGTCGATGACCTCGGCACCTGCAGGCGCCTGCGCCACAGCACTCGGCCCCATCCACGTGATGACGCCGCGCTCAACGACCACGGCCATGTCGGGCTGCGGCTCCATATGTTCCGAACCATCCAGGACGGTCGCATTGATAAACAACGCGGAACGATCGGCAGACGCCATATCGAGCTCCTCCCTCACGATTAACTTGAACATTTGTCCATTATTACCTAGCGCGACAGGACTACTGCGGACATATCGGCTAACGGGAGGAAGAGAAGGGCGTAAGGATGAACAGACCAGTGCAGCGATGCTTCGGGCGTTCCAGCAAAACGTCTTGATCTGTAACAGATAGACCGTCTTTAACCTTCCAAATGTTACAGATCGAGATCTTTCGGCACCGCATCCAACCTTTGTCTCAATCTGTAACAGTTGGGTCGAATTTTGACCGTCAGATGTTACAGATCGAGATATTCTCCGGCCCCATCGTCAAACATCTAAATCTGTAACAAGTAGACAGGTTTTCGGCCTCTAGATGTTACAGATTGAGATCTTTTAGCGGCAGCCAGCCTTCCGTCTCAATCTGTAACAGTTACGAGGCCAAACGGCCCCTTGTTGTTACAGATTGAGACAAACTCGACAGGAACAACCACATCCGCGTCAGCTGCACCCCTCAGCGCCCATACCACCGGCATCTCCATTCCTCAGCCAAATCGGCCCGCTGTGGAATTCCCGCCAGCCTCATCTTCTCAACCAGCTTCCCCGGATTCTTGAGCTCATCAAACGTAAACCGAAGCACCTTGTGTCCGAGCATTGTCAGATGGGACTCCCGCTGACGTTCTGCCACGAATGGGTCGACCGACTCCCGACCCTCGTCGTTCTGCAAGGTATACTTCCCCTTTCCGTCGAGCTCGCCAATCACGCACGTTCCGTCCTCGAGCCTCCAAAAATAATCAACGCGAAACACTTGGCTCGGATCGAGCGGGTCGCGAAACTCCACCTGCAGCTCCGGAACTGGAAAGCCGTACGCAATAAAGAACGCCCGAAAACGAGACTCGCCGCCGTTTTCGGACAGCCCGTCCGAATACGACGCGATCACCCGTGCCCTGCGATACCCGCGCTTGCCTTCACAATCCATACGAAGCCGCTCACAAAAGTCATCGCACGATACGCCCTTTGCTCGCAACGCAGAATCGGCAATCGCCAAGCCATACGAAAACGGCGCGCGCAGCAGGCACTGTCTCTTATACACATCTGACGCTGCCGACGA
>CABSYS010000220.1:0-3157 GCA_902482045.1 uncultured Collinsella sp. | reverse complement strand
ATACGATATCTGCGCATGTCTCGTGGGCTCGGAGATGTGTATAAGAGACAGTCGATATGCCGACGCCTGCGCCGAGAGCGGCGGGGAATCGGTCGCCCGAGCCATCATGATCGAGACGGGCTTTGCGCCCGATTGGCTTCAATACGAGCTGACGGACCCCTTCAATTCGGCCAAGCCCATACGAACGGACTTTGCCTGGGAGCGCCAGGCGCGGGAACTCACGCTGGGCGAGCTCGACGGGCTCATCAAATATACCGACCAGACCATGTTGGCCGGACGCACCACCGCCGAGGCGCTCGTTGCCGAACGACAGCGCGAGGCGCACCTATCGCTCTACGGTCATCCTCTGCTGCGCTTTACCATAAACGAGGTCCGCTCGGCAGGAATGCTCGCCAAAAAGCTGCAGACGGCAGGCATCCGGCAGACCGCGCTGCCGACGTGGCTCAACGAAGTGGAGCTGTAGGAGCTGCTAGGCCGCGCATCGCCGGATCGCATCCCCCCCTATCTGGGCCGCATTTTCCCAACGGCCACGCCAACGGAAAGCGCGTCCCAGTCTGGACGCTCAAAACAGGATGCACTTTCCGGATGGCGGGCCTAGCGGAAAGCGTGTCCCGGAATCCCGTCTCAGAATGGGACAGGCTTTCCGGTTGAGTCCTTCAGCGGAAACCGCATCCCGGAATAGACGCTCAAACTGGGACGCAGTTTCCGCTGAGGTTCTATCCGGAAACCGTGTCCCACTCTGAGCGTCAATTCTAGGATGAACTTTCCGCCTGAGGGTTCAGCCGGAAACGGCATCCCACTCTGAAGCGAAATATTGGGACGCAGCTTCCGCATGCGAAGGCGCTCCAAGCAAAAGGCCCCGGCTCGCGATGAAACTGGGGCCAAAGGCGCAGCGTATGTAATTGATGCTGAGCGCGAACGGCCCGTTAGCAATGGCCGTACGCGCTCTACCCTAGCCGCGGTGACGGGCGCGGCTGTAGGGCGTATCCACCATGGGAAGATCCGGACGCAGCTTACCGTCGAACGCGCGGTAGGCGTTCTGCACGGCGGGCGTCGTGGGGATCGTTGCGATCTCGCCGATGCCCTTGCCACCGTATGCCACGGGCAGCAGCTCGTCCTTCTCCACGTAAATGGCGTGGATATCCGGGATCTCGGGCGCACGGAACAGTCCGAGCGTGCCGTACCTTGCCTGGGGCACGCAGTCCTTGAGCGGCCAGTCCTCGGTAAGCGCATAGCCCATACCCATGAGCACGCCGCCTTCGATCTGACCCTGGATGGAGATGGGGTTGACCACCTTGCCGGAATCGTGCGCAGCATAGATCTCGCTCACGCGACCGTCATCATCCAGAATGACCACATGCGTGGCAAAACCGTAGCAGATGTGGCTCTTGGGGTTGGGAACGTCGGCGCCCAGCTTGTCGGTCGGCTCCAGGTACACGTAGCCAAACTCGCATCCCTCGAGTGCCTTGATGGCGGCCGCGGGATCCTGAGGATGCATACCCTGGCCGGCGACGAGCTCCTGCGTGCGCAGCTGGTAGGCGCGACCGTCATCGTACTCGATCTTGACGCCGTCGCCATGCGCGCTCACGGGAGTATCGGGCGCGGGCTTGCCGGCCTCGATGCCAACCATGGCATCGCGCAGCAGGAAGGCGGCGCCGCGCACGGCCTCGCCGGTCACGACCGTCTGACGCGAACCAGACGTGGTGCCGGAGTCGGGAGCGTTCTCGGTGGAGCACTCGCCGTTGGCGATGCAGCTCAGCGGCAGGCCGCATGCTTCGGCAACGTCCTGCAAAAAGACGGTATTGCAGCCCTGGCCGATGTCGGACGTGGCGGCATAGACCACGGCCACGCCATTCTCGATGCGAATCTTGCAGCGGCCGGCATCGGGCAGGCCCACGCCCACGCCGGCGTTCTTCATGGCGCAGGCGATACCGGCGTGTCCGGGATGCGCATAGTAGGCATCCTTGACCTCGAGCAGTGTCTCCTTCAGCGCCGTGGAGCAGTCGGCAATCTGGCCGTTGGGCAAAACCTCGCCCGGCTCGATGGCGTTGCGGTAGCGAATCTCCCACGGATCCAGGCCGACCTTCTCTGCCAGCAGGTCGATCAGGCTCTCGAGCGCAAACTCGGACTGGCAAACGCCAAAGCCGCGGTACGCGCCGGCGGGCGGGTTGTTGGTGTAGTAGCCATAACCGCGAATGTCGGTGTTCTGGTACTTGTAGGGGCCGACGGCATGCGTGCAGGCGCGCTCGAGCACCGGGCCGCACAGCGACGCGTAGGCGCCGGTGTCAAAGTTGATCTCGCAATCCAGACCGGTAAAGTTGCCCTCGGCGTCGCAACCCAGTGTAAAGGTACCGTCCATGGCGTGGCGCTTGGGATGGAATGCAAGCGACTCGGCACGAGTGAGCTTGCACTTCACAGGACGCTGGAACTTATAGGCAGCGAGCGCGGCCAGGTGCTGGATGGACACGTCCTCCTTGCCGCCAAAGCCGCCGCCCACGAGCATGGTCTCTACAACCACGCGCTCGGGCTCGCTATCCCAGCCAAACATGTGGGCGCACTCTTTGCGCGTATCGTAGGCGCCCTGGTCGGTCGACTGCACCTTGACGCCGTTCTTGTACGGGAAGGCGACGGCGCACTCGGGCTCCAAGAAGGCATGCTCGGTAAAGGGTGTGGTAAAGCGCTGTGTCACGGTAAACGCGCTCTCCGCCAGCGCCTTGGCGGCGTCGCCGCGCGTCACATGGCGGCTCTGGCACACGTTGTCCTTGAGCTCCACCGTGTTGCCAAAGGCAAAGAAGCTGTCGTGCAGGCGCGGGGCATCGGCGGCCCTGGCCTCGGCAATGTTACGCACGGGCTCCAGCGGCTCGTAATCGATCTTTACGAGCTTCTTGGCCTTCTCGAGCGTCGCCTCGTCCTCGGCAACCACCAGCACGATGGCATCGCCCACGCAGCGGGTGATATCGCCCTGAGCGATCATGACGTCCCAGTCCTGGATAAGGTGGCCGACCTGGTTGACCGGCACGTCCTCGGCACGCAGGATGCCCACCACGCCGGGCAGGGCCTCGGCCTTGGAGGTGTCTATGGAGAGCACGCGGGCGCGCGGATACTTGGAGCTGTCTCTTATACACATCTGACGCTGCCGACGACTTAATAGGTGTAG
>CABSYS010000219.1:0-3197 GCA_902482045.1 uncultured Collinsella sp. | reverse complement strand
CGTCACCGCCAGCTGCGAGGCTCTGGTCAAGGCCATTGACAACAGCCAGATCGTCATGCTGCCCGGCGGCTTCTCCGGCGGCGACGAGCCGGACGGCAGTGCAAAGTTTATTGCCTCCTTCTTCCGCAACCCGGAAGTCACCGAGGCAGTGCGCCGTCTGCTGCAGCAGCGCGACGGCCTGATGCTGGGCATCTGCAACGGCTTCCAGGCCCTGGTCAAGCTCGGCCTGGTTCCCTACGGCGACATCGTCGACGCCACGCCCGATGCGCCCACGCTGACGTTCAACACCATCGGTCGCCATCAGAGCCGCCTGGTGCGCACCCGCATCTCGTCCAACCTGTCCCCGTGGCTGTCGCAGTGCAGCCTGGACGACCCCTACACCGTCGCCATCAGCCACGGCGAGGGCCGCTTTGTCGCCAACGACGAGGTACTCGCCCAGCTGATCGCCAACGGCCAGGTCGCCACGCAGTACGTGGGCGAGGACGGCAAGCCCAGCATGGATCTTTCCGTCAACCCCAACGGCTCCGCACTCGCCATCGAGGGCATCACGAGCCCCGACGGCCGCGTCTTGGGCAAGATGGGCCATGCCGAGCGTCGCGGCGACAACCTGTACCGCAACGTGCCCGAGCATGTCCCCGGCGACAAGTTCATGCCGATCTTTGAGAGCGGCGTAGCCTACTTCGCTTAATACGTTTCCATCGGGTACAATCCCCTCGGGTAACAACACCCGCCACCGGCACCCCCGGTGGCGGGTTCTTTTTTGCTTTGCGCGTATAGGAGAAGGACATCATGGAAAGCCGCAAGCCGTATCTCGCCACCCTGCCCGGACTCATCCTGGGCTGTCTCGTTTGCTGCGCGCTCTGGGGCTCCGCCTTCCCCTGCATCAAGATCGGCTACGGCCTCTTTGGCATTCCCGCGCACGACAGCGCCTCGCAGCTGCTCTTCGCGGGTCTGCGCTTCACCCTTGCCGGCATGCTGGTCATTGTTGGCATGAGCGTGGTCCAGCACCGACCGCTCGTTCCGCAAGCGCGTGATATCAAGCCTATCTGCATCTTGTCGCTCTTCCAGACCATCGGCCAGTACTTCTTTTTCTACCTTGGTCTCTCCCGTGCAAGCGCTATGTCGAGCTCCATCATCGAGGCCAGCGCCAACTTCCTCGCAATCCTCTTTGCCGCCCTGGCGTTTCGCACCGAAAAGCTCGATGCGGCCAAGGTGCTCGGCTGCGTACTGGGCTTTGCCGGTGTCGCGCTCGTCAACCTTTCGGGCGCGGGCGGCACCTTTGGCTTTACGCTCGACGGCGAGGGCTTTATCCTGGCCTCCACCGTCGCGGGCGCCCTTTCGACCTGCCTGATCGGCATCTTCTCGCGCGAGCACGACGGCGTCTTGCTTGCCGGGTGGCAGTTCTTGGTCGGCGGCCTGGTCCTCACCGCCATCGGCTTTATGATGGGTGGCGTGCTCTCCCCCACGGCGATTGCCCCCGCCATCGCGCTCATCATCAACATGGCGCTTATCTCCGCGGTCGCCTACTCGCTGTGGTCGCGCCTGCTTGCCGTCAACCCCGTCAGCCGCGTCTCGGTCTTTGGGTTTATGAACCCCGTCTTTGGTGTGCTGCTGAGCGCGCTGCTGCTCGGCGAGGGTGCTGGCACGAGCCCCGTTACCGTCATCGTTGCCCTGCTGTTGGTCTGCAGCGGCATCATCATCGTCAACAAACCCAAAAAAGCCTAGCGAGCTCATCTTTTTAGAGAGGGTGTCCACATACTTTAGCTTAATGGAGTACATCGGTGAGTTGAGGGCCGCCACGCACGCAAGCGTGCGCCCCTTTTTTCTAGCGTATCTGGGCGCCGGCTTTCTTTTTCTCGGCCTTGACGCGGTAGAGCTCCGCATCGGCAGCGCGAAGTAAGTCTTGCCAGGTATCGACATCATCACCGACCCGTGCATAGCCGATGGACATCCGCAACAGATACGGCACCTCGGCATGAGCGAGCTCGTCGTTAATCGCCGAACACAGGTCTAAGATGTCCTGTTCCGCCGCAGCCTTCTGGAGCACCACGAACTCATCGCCGCCATAACGTGCGATAAAACCACCAGACGCCGAGCAGACCTCTTTGAGCGTAGCAGATATGACCTGGAGGGCATGATCGCCCTCAACATGTCCATACCGGTCGTTAATCTGCTTAAAGCCGTCGGCATCCATCATAAGCAGATACACATCTTCGGCCTGATCCACATTTGAGAAGAGCGACAGCGTATAGGTCTCAAAACGGTTGCGATTGTTAAGGCCAGTCAACGGGTCGGTCGAGATCAGCTGCTCCTGGTAGATGATGTAGAGCAGCAGGATGCTCAGCGTTATACCGACGCAAAGGCCCGGCACCGAAAACAAAACCTGGAAGGTACCGCCCACCAGAGCGGGAACCGCAAAAAAGGCGAGGGTGCGATAAATGGCCTTCTTTTGCAGACTTTCGACTTTTCGAGTCTGAATAAAGGCATGCAAAGACGTATATATGATGTAGCAGTAGCTAACGATAGGTTGAATCATATAAAGTGCTCCGCGACGATACACGCCCTGCGCATCGATATAGAACATAGCGTGCGTCCAGTAGCTGGTAAATGCCAGCACGACCACCAATACGGTTGGCAACGTCACGAGCGCCACCCTATAGCGCGCGGTCAAAAGGCGAGAGCCCTGCACTGTCTCGGAATAGAAAAACCAAATGAGGCACGCGATGGCGAACAGCGAAAACGAGACCGCGTTGGAAATCCAGTTGGCCGTGATGCCTACAGGAGTGCTCACGCCGTCCGAGAGCGTCCAGATCATATCGAAGAAAATGTAGGCAGCAGACGTGTAGCCCAGCATGCTAAACAGAAGCTGCTGGGTACTCGAGAACAAGGAGCGACGGCTTCGCGCGGCAAGCCCGATAAGAACAATCATGCATAGCAGGAATATCTCAATCTTGAGTGCCTTAACCACTAGACGCCCTCCCTTCAATATCCAAGTGGTCAGAATCGCCCGATTCGTGTCTGGGCAATAAACACCCCTTACTCCGCAGGGGTAAAGGGAATAATAGCAGAGCACCCGAACGTCACCGCAAGACAGCTTTCGTTCGGGCGCTCAAACGGCGCGAATTGCACGCCGGAATCAATTATCGGTAACGGCCGTTACTCGCCGTCGATGTCGGTCGCAACGGCCTCCTCGATGG
>CABSYS010000218.1:0-3213 GCA_902482045.1 uncultured Collinsella sp. | reverse complement strand
ACGCGCCTTTCGGCCCCACGCGGCAAACAGGGGAGCACCGTCCGCCTCTTCGCCGGCACCGACGACCCCTTGATCGTGGCCGCCACCCTAGATAATGCCCTCCGCAACTAGCTAAATCATCCTCAACTCCATAAGTTGCGGTGAAATAGGGATTGATTTACGGCTTTAACCGCATAAACAGTCCCTATTTCACCGCAACTTATGAGAAGGGGTTGTGTGGCTATAAGGCCCCGTCCCAAATGAGCTACTTTTTGATGCTGGCGATGAGGGCGTTGGCTTTGGTGGCGATGACGTTGTTGATGTCGGTCTGCAGCTCCTCGTAGGCCGCTATGGCTCGCTCGCCGGCGGGGGTGAGGGTGGATCCGCGGGCTCCGTCGCGCTCGATGAGCTTGCAGCCCAGCTGTCCTTCGGCTTCGTTCACAATGCGCCAGGCCTTGGAATACGCCATGCCCATGCTCTTGGCGGCGCGGTTGAGCGAGTGCTCGCGGGCGATACCTTGCAACAGCAAGACGCAGCCGTGACCAAACACGCCCGGCAGATCTTTGTCGCACGCTTGAATGACCAACTTTGCCGTCGTCTTGTACTCCATGTGCCTCACGTCTCCCCGCTAAAGTGTTTGCTGGGCAAACGCAAAGCCTGCGTCAAACCCTCGTGTGCTCTTCTTAAATCATGCATTGTAGCAGTCAAAGTGCGTTAAGATACTTCCCCAGTATTGGGCGCCCAAGGTTGGGCTGGGTCCTATGAGGCCTGCAGCCGACCGGTCGCATGGAAAAAGGAGAAACATGGCTACGTTCTTTCCCGGTGAGTCCCACACGTTTTCGGAGTATCTGCTGGTCCCTGGCTACTCGTCCTCGCAGTGCATCCCCAACAACGTTTCTCTTAAGACGCCGCTAACCCGCTTTAAGCGCGGCGAGAAGCCGGCAATCACCCTGAACATCCCCATGGTTTCCGCCATCATGCAGTCCGTCTCGGGCGTCGACATGGGTGTCGCGCTCGCTACCGAGGGCGGCCTGTCCTTCATCTACGGTTCCCAGAGCGCCGAGTCCGAGGCCGCTATGGTCAAGGCCGTCAAGGATCACAAGGCCGGCTTCGTTCAGTCCGATTCCACGCTGACCCCCGACATGACCATGGAGCAGGTCATCGAGCTCAAGGAGAAGACTGGTCACTCCACTATGCCGGTTACCGACGATGGCACTCCCAAGGGTAAGCTCCTGGGCATCGTCACCAGCCGTGACTATCGCCCCAGCCGCGATGACCACCAGACGAAGGTCTCCGAGTTCATGACCCCGCGTGAGCAGCTCATCGTGGGCGACAAGAACATCAGCCTCAAGGTTGCCAACGACGTCATCTGGGACAACAAGCTCAACGCCCTGCCCATCGTCGACGACAACGATCACCTCATGGGCATCGTCTTCCGCAAGGACTACGACAGCCATAAGACCAACCCCAACGAGCTGCTCGACGGCGATAAGCGCTACATGGTCGGCGCCGGTATCAATACCCGCGACTATGCCGAGCGCGTGCCGCTGCTCATCGAGGCCGGCGCCGATGTCCTGTGCATCGACTCCTCCGAGGGCTTCAGCGAGTGGCAGAAGCGCACCATCGAGTGGATCCGCGCCAACTACGGCGAGGACGTCAAGGTCGGTGCCGGTAACGTCGTCGACGCCGAGGGCTTCCGCTTCCTGGCCGACTGCGGTGCCGACTTCATCAAGGTCGGTATCGGCGGCGGCTCCATCTGCATTACCCGCGAGACCAAGGGTATCGGCCGCGGCCAGGCCACCGCGCTGATCGACGTCTGCCGCGCCCGTGACGAGTACTACGAGGAGACCGGTGTCTACGTGCCCGTGTGCTCTGACGGCGGTATCGTCTACGACTACCACATGACGCTCGCCCTTGCTATGGGTGCAGACTTTATGATGCTGGGCCGCTACTTCGCCCGCTTCGACGAGAGCCCGACCGAGCGCGTCAACGTCAACGGCCAGTACATGAAGGAGTACTGGGGCGAGGGTTCCGCGCGTGCTCGCAACTGGCAGCGCTACGACTTGGGCGGCGCCGCGAAGCTCAGCTTCGTCGAGGGCGTCGACTCCTACGTCCCGTACGCCGGCTCCCTCAAGGACGGCGTTGGCGGCACGCTTTACAAGGTTAAGTCCACGATGTGCAACTGCGGCGCCCTCTCGATCCCCGAGCTCCAGGAAAAGGCACGCCTGACCCTGGTCAGCTCGACCTCCATCGTCGAAGGCGGCGCTCACGATGTAGTCGTGAAGGATTCTCAGCAGTCCGTATCTTACCGATAAGGTAAGAGCCTCACATAAAGGTTGAGTTTCAACCACGTTATTTAGATAAAGCGAGATGCCTGCAAGTCGCAGGCATCTCGCTTGTCGTATTTGCTATTATCAGTCAAGTTAACCTTAGGGTCGGTCGGCTTGGCTTTGTTCGCTACAAGTTCCGCACGCAAAGAAGAGCACTTAATGTGCTCTTCGTCTTGCGCAGGACTGTCCGCAGTAGCGAATAAAGCCAAGCCGACCGACCCCAGCTAAGATTAAAGGAGCTGATATGTGCGATTGCACAGATCATAAGGACGAGATCCCTGTCTACGACGCGCAGGCCATTGAGTCCCGGTGGATGAAGGCCTGGGAGGACTCCAACCTCTTTGCCGTCGACACCGACGACAGCAAGCCCAAGAAGTACGTGCTCGAGATGTTCCCGTATCCGTCGGGCGACCTGCACATGGGCCACGCGCGCAACTACACCATCGGCGATGCCATGGCCCGTCAGGCCCGCATGCGCGGCTACGACGTGCTGCATCCCATCGGCTTTGACGCCTTTGGCCTGCCTGCCGAGAACGCCGCCATCAAGCACAACACGCAGGCTGCCGCCTGGACGTATAAGAACATGGATCAGGCGCTCGCCACGATGAAGCGCATGGGCTTCTCCTACGATCTGGATCGCATGGTCAAGACCTGCAGCCCCGACTACTACCGCTGGGGCCAGTGGATCTTTGAGAAGATGTGGGAAAAGGGCCTGGTCTATCGCAAGAAGAACCCGGTTAACTGGTGCCCCACCTGCAAGACCGTTCTGGCCAACGAGCAGGTTACCGAGGGTAAGTGCTGGCGCTGCGGCACCGAGCCCGAGAAGCGCGACCTTGAGCAGTGGTACTACAAGATTACCGAGTACTCTCAGGAGCTGCTCGACGACTGTCTCTTATACACATCT
>CABSYS010000217.1:0-3222 GCA_902482045.1 uncultured Collinsella sp. | reverse complement strand
ACATCGAGGGTATGAAGCAGCGCGTCCTCAGCTGGCGCGACCACGCCTAAGACCAGTCTTTTTGGGACGGAGAGACTTACTTGTCGTGAAGGACGGTGCCGAGGAAGTCGGTGTCGAAGGGCACGGCTTCGGCAAAGGCGTAGTCGCCGTCGCTGGCGATGAGCAGGTAGTTTTCCTCGCCGCCGAACTCCGCATCGCCACATGGGACCACCCAGGCATGGGCGAATACCTCGAGTGCCGTGGCAGCGCAGTCACGCAGGAACGTCACGTCGCTCCCCTCGTTTGCACTCACGATATTGGCAACGTAGATACCCCCGAGGTTCAGGCTGCCTCGCACCAAACGCAGCGCCTCAACGGTCGCCAGCTCGCGCACGGGCTCGGCACCGCCAAAGCAATCGCTCACGATCACGTCGTAGCGACGATGGCCCACGCTCATCACGCCCAGATACGAACGCGCCTCGGCGGTAATCACCCGCAGGCGATCGCCCACCGTGCGCTCCAGCTCGTCCAGGTAGAACCACCGACGTGCCAGACGCGTAATCTCTGCGTCATACTCGATGACGTCCATGCGCAAACTCTCGTGCGACACCAGCGCAAATTTGGGATAGGCAAACCCACCGCCGCCCAGCATAAGCATGCGGTCGATACCGTGACCACAAGCGTCGCGCATCGCATCCTCGGCCTCAAACACGTCGTCAAACGCGCGATGGTACGCAAAGACGGGCTCCGCCCAGCGCTCGCCAACGTAACTCGCACTTTGGTAGACCCCACCTTGCACCAAGACGCGAATCTCATCGCCGCCCTCATCGTGCACGCGCTTCACACGCGCCAACCCATTGCGGGTCCTCGCAACCTGCAGACAGGCGGCGCGAACAGCGACGGCAGCCGCACCAAGCGCCGCAGCTCCCAGGGCAACGCCGGCAACGACGCCAGCAGAAACACTTGGCTTGTTCATCTAGAGCTCCTTTTGCAGATAGAGTCCGTGGTCATAAAAACCCAAATGGCGATAGTACTCGCGCGTACCGATCGCGCTAATCACGTTGATACGCGCATAACCCACATCCCGGGCAATCTCGCACGCACGCTCTACGAGCAAACGCCCCAACCCGTGATGCTGCGCCGCCTGGCCTTGATCCCCCACGCGTGCCGCCATGCCATACACGTGCACCTCGCGAATCATCGCCTCGTCCGGCGTCGTCGGCAACTCGTCCGCATGCGCGGCAACAAACGAATGGTCGGGCAGCGACAACCGCAAAAAGCCCGCGATCTTGCCCTGCGGCGTCACCCACTGCAAAAAGCGCTCGTAGGTCACCGGCGTCTCGTACGCCACTTCCTCATCAAGAGATAGCTCATCCAAGTC
Organism: uncultured Collinsella sp.; assembly: GCA_902482045.1. Taxonomy (GTDB): domain Bacteria; phylum Actinomycetota; class Coriobacteriia; order Coriobacteriales; family Coriobacteriaceae; genus Collinsella. The sequence continues at coordinate 1,862 of CABSYS010000217.1, read as the reverse complement.
GGCGCCCGCCGTGCTGATCTCGCGATAGCGAATCTCACGCACTGTCGTACCGTCACCCTGAGCAGCCAGGCGGTTCTCAACGAGCTGGCGCAGGTTGGGCTTCTTGTTGCCCACCATGATGTCGTCGGAGCTAAAGTCGCGAATCATGCGACTGATGCGGCAGAACGCCGGCGTCACCACGATGTCGTCGGCCAGCACATCGAGCAGCTCATCCTCGGTATAGGGGCGCCACTCGCCACGCTCATAGCAGCCCACCAGACGCGAGCCCTCGATGAGCGCACACGGGTAGACCTTGACCTCGTCGGGCATAAAGGCCCCTTCGGTCATAAAGCGTTCGTAGTCGCGCTTGTCCCCCTCGGGCGTGGCGCCCAGCAGGTTAAGCATAAAATGCGCATGGATCTTAAAGCCAAACAATCGTGCAAGCGAAAACGCCCGCTCGATCTGAGTCACCGAAATGCGACGCTCGTTGATATCGAGCAGGTGCTGGTCGAGACTCTGGATACCCATCTGAATCTTGGTGCAGCCCAAGCGGCGAATAAGTGTAAGGGCCTGCGGCGTTACGGCATCGGGGCGCGTCTCGATAACGAGCCCCACCACGCGATGCTTCGCCGTCTCGTTGATGCGCTGCTGACGCTCAAGCTCCTCCATCGTTGCCATCTGCCACTCGGCAACCTCGCCCCATGGCGTACCGGGGCCGTACAGACGACATACCGCGCGGTTGTAGCCGCCCACAGAAGCATCCACACGCCCCTGCTCGTCGGCAACGCCGGCAGCGAGCTCAGCCTCGTCTGTCGCAATGCCGGCAGCCCGATAGCGCTCGCGGCGCTCCGCCACCACCGGCGGCAGGGCATCGGCAGGCGCATCGTCGAGCAGGCGCCCCGCCTCGGCACGGCTGATGCCCGGACGCGCCAACATGGGGTTGGCCGCCACGCCGGCCACAGCATCGTCATTGAGCGCACGGAAGAGCTCCGACATAAACCATGTTTGATACCCTTCCGGATAGTCACTCCAGGTACCGCCGAGCACAATGAGCTCGATCTTGTCGGTTGCATGCCCCATTTGCGAAAGCGCCGTCAAACGGGCGCTCACCTGCAGATACGGGTCGAAGCAGTTTTGCTCCGCACGGGCGCACGCCGGCTCGGCGTGCAGATAGCTTTTGGGCATGCGCAGATCGTTGGGGCAAAACAGGCAATCGCCCGAGCATGGCCAGGGCTTGGTAATGACGGTAATGGTCGCCACGCCCGAGGCCGTTCGGCGCGGCTTCATACGCAGGACCTGCAGCAGTTGACGCTCCAGATCGGAATCGACATTCCACGCAGCCCACCGAGCCGGCTCCTCACGTTTAACCCGCTGGTAGAACGGCAGCAGACGGCGCTTGGCCAAATCGCGTTTGTCGGCACCCTCACGGCGCGCCTCGGCATGTATCAGTTTGACGAGCGCTTTGTCATCCACGGTCTCGCCGCGACGCAGAGCCTCGAGTATGTTCAAGATAATCTGTTCCATGCCCCCATTGTAAAGGCAAAGGCGCCGAAGCCGACCACGGCCCCGGCGCCTCCATCAAACAGCGCGTCTATGGTTTATAAGTCTTCGATAACCCCCCCCCGTCACTCTGAATCAAACGACATGTCGCCCGAACCGACCTCAAAACGATACGTGGCAGACTTGTCACCGTTATCGAATTCAAGATTCAAAATGGTCTCGCCGTCGTAGCCAAGCGGAAGGAAATCGCTCTCGAAGTCGCCGCTGCCCAAGGTGAGGCTCGCCTTAAAGCCCGTCGAGTTCGGAACCGTCATCTCCACATCGCCCGAGCCCACACTCACGTCCATCGACTTCGCGGGGGCCTGGCAGAGCTCGAACGTTAC